>DATBGJ010000206.1:0-1665 GCA_036558045.1 Thermoanaerobaculia bacterium | reverse complement strand
GCAGCCGCCCTGCCGCGCATCTGGCGGCGCTACCGCGAGCTGCGGCGCGGGCTGCATCGCGCGCCGGTCGAATTCGGCGGCCTCGGCGTCGGCGTCCGTCCCTGGCCGGAAGCGCCAGAGACCCTCCTCGCGCTGATCGAGGAGTTGGGGGCGCGCCACGTGCTGCTGCGCCTCCATCCCTGGGAGGAAGACCACGCCGCGGAAGAGGAGCTGGCGCGGCAGCTTCATGCGCGCGACCGCGAGCTGACCTTCGCCCTGCCGCAGAACCGCGACCTCGTCCGCGATCCCGGCCGCTGGCGGCGCGCCCTGGAGGAGATCGCGCCGCGCTTCCTTCCCTACGGTCGGCGCTTCCAGATCGGCCAGGCGATCAACCGCAGCAAGTGGGGCGTGTGGACCCTCGGCGAGTACGCGCTCCTGGCGCGCATCGCGGAGGAGGTGCTGCGGCCGCACGGTGGAGTCGAGCTGCTGGGTCCCTCGGTGATCGACTTCGAGTACCACGTCACCGCCGCCGTGCTCAACCGGCGCCGCGCCGGCTTCCGCTTCGACGCCGTCTCCGCCCTGCTCTACGTCGACCGCCGGGGCGCGCCGGAGAACCGCCAGGCGGGCCTCGACACGGCGGCCAAGGCGCTGCTGCTCGAGGCCATTGCCGAGACCTCGCGCAACGCCGCAGGCCGCTGCTGGATCACCGAGATGAACTGGCCGCTCAAGGAGGGACCCCACTCGCCCGCCGGCCGCGACGTGGCGGTGGACGAGGAGACGCAGGCGGATTACCTCGTCCGCTACTATCTGCTCGCTCTCGGGACAGGTGCGGTGGAGCGGGTCTTCTGGTGGCAGGTGATCGCGCGCGGCTACGGTCTCGTGGACCCGGCCGATCCGTCGCATCTCCGCCGGCGGCCGAGCTTCCACGCGCTGAAGACGCTGATCCGCGAGCTGGAAGGCGCCCGCCTCGAAGCCGTCCTCCCCGCGCCCTCGCCCGCGTGCCTCTACCACTTCCGCCGCGCGGACGGCGCCGAGGTCGTCGCCGGCTGGAGCGCGGCGGACCGGCCCGTCAAGGCAACGCTGCCTCGGCCTGTGGTCTCCGTGATCGGCCGTGGCGGCGAGGATTTGCCCGTTCCTTCCGGGATCGAGGTAGAGGTCAGCAGCTCCCCGAGATACTTCCGGCTGCTGCCACTCTGAATACGCATTCATCAAAAGCGCCTGACGTGAATATGCGTATTCGCGTGGCGTTCCCCTCCCTTCCGGCCGCCTTGGACAGGAAACCCTTCCGGCTCAGGGATTTCGATCCCATGGCGGCAGAGCGTTCCCTTCAGTGCAGCGCCCCTATGGTGAATATCTGTATTCAGAGGACGGCTTTCGCATTTCTCCTCTTGACAAGAGAGCATTTTGACCTGATCATACACATAGTAATCGGAGCGCCTTACTGGCTCCAGGCAGCAACCCGGCGGCTGAGGACAACCTGGATCGGGAACCAGCGAAGCCGGCGGGGATGGACGTTCGGGATTGGTCCGGTGCCATGGAGGTGCCGGGCTTAACGGAGTCCCGAGAGGGGCTCCAAGAAAGGAGAAGGACCATGCCGCAGCAAAGGAAGTATGCAGAGATGATGGGTGAGTGGCAGCGCCTCCACGCGCGGGTCGAGGCCAACAAGGCCGACCTCCCGCAACTGGA
>DATBGJ010000205.1:0-1770 GCA_036558045.1 Thermoanaerobaculia bacterium | reverse complement strand
GACAAAGCGGCCCTCGGGGCGTTCACCCGGGCCGAGCCCCTGATCGCCGGCGAGCCGGCCTTCGAATCCTTCGTCCGGCACCGACTCGGGAGGTTGCGCTTCAACCTCCATGATCTCGACGGCGCCATCCGCGAGTACCGGCGCGCCCTGGAGCTGCGCCAGCGGCTCGGTGATCGCCTTGGGGAGGCTGTGACCGCCAATAACTTGGGCCACGCGCTCCACCTGCGCGGGCGCTACGACGAGGCGGCGGCCTTCCTCGACCGCGCGCTCGCCCTCTGGAAGCCGGGCGAGGATTCCACCCAGCAGGCCCAAACTCTGATCAACCGTGGCTATCTTCATCTGGATCTGGGAGAAACCGATCGAGCCCGCGAGCGGTTCCGAGAGGCGTGGTGGCTCTCCCGGCAGGCGAAGGACCGCGATGGCAAGGCCACTGCCTTGAATGCCCTGGGAAGCCTCGAGCTGGACATCGGACAGCCTGCCGCGGCCCTCAGACCCTTCCAGGCTTCCTTGCGGCTGCGGCAGCCCGGGAGCCGCGGATGGGCCGTCTCACGGACCGCGCTCGGCGTGGCCTACCGCCAGCTCGGCCGGATGGAAGACGCCCGCCGGGCCTACGCAGACGCCTTGCCGATCTTCCACGACCTCGGCGAAACCCGCTATGAGGCCGTCTGCCTCGGCAATCTAGGCTGGCTGGAAGTGGCCGCCGGCGACAACGATGCCGCGCTCGGCCATCTCGATGCGGCCCTCGCGCTGTTCCAGTCTCTCGCCATTCCATCCGAGATCGCCCGCTCCCTGGAGGGCAAGGCCCGGGTGCTGCGCCACCGCGGTGACCTCAAAGGGGCTCGCCAGCTCATGGAAGACGCACTGGCGGCCATCGAGCGGCACCGCGTCAGCCAGACGAGCGACACCACCCGCGCGGAGTTCTTCTCCACCCAGCAGGACTCCTACAGCCTTCAGATCGACCTGTTGATGGACATGCACCGGGAGGCCGAGGCCCTGGAGGTCAACGAGCGGTCGCTGGCGCGCTCGCTGCTCGACAGGCTCGGCCGGGCGCGGGCCGGCGGTCGCCGTTACGCGGCCCTCACCCAGCCACGCTCACGGAGCGCCGCCGAGATCCAGCGCGGGCTGCTCGACCGCGACACTCTCTTGCTGGAATACCGGCTGGGTGAGGAGCGGAGCTTCCTCTGGGCCGTCGCACCCGATTCCTTGAGGGCCTTCGTGCTCCCCGGGCGAGCCGAGATCGAGACCGTGGCGGGTCCGGCCTGCGATCTCCTCGCCCGCAGCTTCGACCACACGGCCGAGATCTCCGCCAGCATGAAGCTCGACAAGCTGAGCCCGATGCTCCTCGGCCCGGTGGCGCCGCTCCTGCCGGGCAAACGCCTGCTGGCGGTGGGCGACGGCATCCTCCGCAACCTGCCCTTCGCCGCTCTCCTGGAGCCCGGGACCGGCGAGCCGCTGGTGGCCCGCCACGAGATCGTCGCCTTGCCGTCGGTCTCGGTGCTGGGGGAGATCCGCAGCGCGATCGCCGGCCGGCCGCGGGCTCCCAAGGAGCTCTGGGTGTTGGCGAATCCCGAGCTCGCGGGTACCGACGAGCCGCTCCCCCACGCCGAGGAGGAGGCCGCGGCCATTCTCGCGCTCGCGCCCGCTGCCGGGCGCTTCGCGGTCCAGGGCCGGCAGGCGACCCGCGCGGCGGTCCTCACCGGCGGCCTGCGCGACTACCGCTTCCTGCACTTCGCCACCCACGGCTCGTTCACCGCTAACGATCCGGACGGC
>DATBGJ010000204.1:0-2600 GCA_036558045.1 Thermoanaerobaculia bacterium | reverse complement strand
TCTTCTCCGTCTCCTCCTTGCTGTACGCCACCTTTTCGCGCAGCTCCAGCGGCGAGCAGCGGAAGTCCGTGCCCACGAGAAGCAGCGGCGGGTCCTGCCGGGTCGGCGCGGAGGCTTCGATCTCCATGGCTGCGGAGATTGTAACTCGCCCCCCTGCGATTTCCCGCCGCCTCGTCCCACTTCCCTGCCGTGGGATGCAACCCATCAACTTCTCTTGGAAAGGAGCAGGCATGAGCACCCCCGCAGAGACCAAGGAACTGTCCGTCGCGGCGGAGGCCCGCCTCAAGGCGAGGCACAAGGCCATCCGCAAGCTGTACGAAGACCAGCAGAGAGTCCTCACCACGACCAGCGACTGCTGGGTCGACGGCACGCTTACGTTGACGTCCGTCATCTTCTATACCTCGGTCGAGATCAAGGACATGAACTTCTCCTGTTCGGGCACCGTCCTGCAGTTCAACGGCACGATGTGGGGACCCGGCGTGGGGTACGTCAAATCGTACGGCGGCGGCTATTTCGCCGAGGATCCGGACTGGCTGGTGGGGAAGGACATCAATTTCGAGATGCTCTTCGGCGGCGTGAGCGTCGGAGCGATCCAGATGACGTTCTGGTACGACGGATCCGCGGTCGGCGCCTTCGATGCCATCGGTGCCGGAGTCGGCATCGGCGGCGGGTGGGGCGAGGGTAAGTTCACACGGGTGTAGCCGAGCCGCGGTGAGGTCTCGGCGCGGGGCGGGTTGACAGCCAGTCCCGCGCCCTGGGATCGGCTTCTACAGGAAGCCGTGGAAGTCCGTGAAGAAGAAGTTCACGGCCACCAGCGAGAAGAGGATCGCCGCGAAGCCGGTGAGGCTCGCCAGCGCCGTCTGCCGGCCCTGCCAGCGGCGCAGGCGGCGCAGCAGCAGGGCCGCGGCGTAGAGCACCCAGGTGGCGCAGGTGAAGAGGATCTTCGGATCGCGCATCCAGGCGTTGTGGTAGAGCCGCTCCGCCCAGAAGGCGCCGGTCACCACCGCGCCGGTGAGCGCCACGAAGCCCACGAAGAGCGCGCCCAGCATCATCCTCTCCAGCACCTCGAGCGGCGGCAGCTTGCCGTAGAAGGTGGAGAAGCGCCCCGCCTTGAGGTCGCGGTAGAGCTGCAGGAAGAGGAAGGCGTAGCCCGCGGCCACCACGAAGGCGGCGTAGCCGAGCAGGGCGAGCGAGACGTGCGTGGCGAAGAAGGGATCGTGGAAGATGGCGCGGTCCGGCGGGTTCGGCCGCGCCAGGACCGACGACAGGAGCTGGAAGAAAAACACCAGCGCCACCAGCCAGAAGCCCGTCGAGCGGTTGCGGCCGTGCCACTCCACGAACATGTACACCACGGCCACGGCGAAGGCCACGATGGAGAGCGCCTGCGACACCGTCGCGGCCGGGAACTGCCGCCAATGCACGGCCAGCGCGGCGAGATAGACGAGGTGGAAGAGCACCGTGCCGCGCAGTGCCGGGGTCGCCAGCCGCTCGGCCACCGGATGCGAGGCGAAGAAGAGGAACGCGTAGTCGAGCGCCACCAGCAGATAGGCGATCGGCAGCAGGATGGTCGCGGCGTCGAGGAAGGTCTGCACGGTCGGGGCTTTCGGTGCGAGGCTGGATAGATGCTAGCACCTTCTTGCCGCCCCTCCCATCCTCTGTTAACGTCCCGCGGTTGCCATGGCCAACGTCGTCATCGTCGGCATGCAGTGGGGGGACGAGGGCAAGGGGAAGATCGTCGATCTCCTCTGCCCGGCGTTCGACGGCGTGGTCCGTTATCAGGGCGGCCACAACGCCGGCCACACCGTCAAGTTCCGCGACCGCCACTTCTCGCTGCAGCTCATCCCCTCGGGCATCCTGCACCCCGGCATGCTCTGCGTGCTCGGCAACGGCATGGTGGTGGCGCCGGACGCCATGCTCGGCGAGCTCGCGCGGCTCTACGAAGCCGGCGTGCGCTTCGACGGCCGGCTGTTCGTCTCCAACCGCGCCCACGTGCTGCTGCCCTGCCACGCGGCGCTCGACCAGGCGCGGGAAGAGGCGCGCGGCGCCGGCCGCATCGGCACCACCGCGCGCGGCATCGGCCCCGCCTACGAGAACAAGGCGGCGCGCTACGGGCTGCGTATGGTGGACCTCTTCGCCGCCGACCTCGAGGAGCGGCTGCGCGTGCTGCTGGCGCGCGTGCAGGCCGAGCTGGCGAGCCTGGGCGGGGAAGCGCTGCCCTCGCCCACCTATTACGCCGACCTCTGCCGCGACTGGGGCGCGCGGCTCAAGCCCAGCCTGCGCGACACCGAGCAGCTCCTGAACGGCTGGATCAGGGAAGGCAAGAGCCTGCTCTTCGAAGGCGCTCAAGGGTCGCTGCTCGACATCGACCACGGCACCTATCCCTTCGTCACCAGCTCGAGCTCGACCACCGGCGGCGCCTGCACCGGCACCGGCGTGCCGCCGACGAAGATCGACGGCGCCATCGGCGTGCTCAAGGCCTACACCACGCGGGTGGGCGGCGGGCCGTTCCCCAGCGAGCTCTCCGACGCCACGGGCGAGTTCCTGCGCAGCCGCGGCAACGAGTTCGGCACCGTCACCGGCCGGCCGCGCCGCTGCGGCTG
>DATBGJ010000203.1:0-2525 GCA_036558045.1 Thermoanaerobaculia bacterium | reverse complement strand
GACCGCGAAGACCCTCCAGGTGTAATTCGTGGAGGGCGCGAGGCCGGAGGCCGCGAAGCTGGTGGCATTCAGCGCCGCGGCGCCGAAGAAGCTGAAGTTGATGCCGTCGGTCGAGTTGTAGATGGCATAGCTGACCTCGTTCGGCGAGTCGGTCCAGTTGAGCGTCATGCTCGTCGGCGTGGTGCCGCTGAAGCTCAGGCCGGTCGGCGCCGTCGGGGTCGGCGGAGTGAGCAGGAAGGTGCGCCGCGAGCCGTCCGCGGCAGAGGTGAGGACCGGAATCGAGCCGGCCACATAGAGGTTGTTGACCGGGACCGCCGAGGCGCCGTTGAAGGTCGGCGCGGGCGTGCCGCTCTGGGCCGCGGTGATCGAGCCGACGGTGCCCACCGCGTTGCTCGCCGAGAAGCCGAATTGCGGGCTCGACGAGTTGGGGTCCGCCGCGCCGGCGGCGCTCATCGTCATCGAGCCGTAGACGAGCTCGATCGTGCCGGTGGTCTCGGAGAGACGCGCCTGGTAGGTCAGGTCCGCCGTGCCCCCGGCGTTGAAGTTCGATTGCATGTTGAGCCATTCGATGATCAGCACGCGGTTCGGCGCCGCGCCGGTGACCTTGAAATGGACCTTGCCGTTGCCGGCGTGCGTGCGCTGGTCCGCGCCATAGGGGGAGATCAGCGACTGGGCGGCCTGGGCGAGCGGGTCGTACGCCGTGTTCGAGATCGCCGTCGCGCCGAAGCGGATCGTGCCGTTCGAGTTCACCGAGAAGCGGTCCTGGCGGACCCCCATGAAGAAGAAGTCGAAGCCGATCAGCGTCACCGCCGAGGCGGTGTCGTCCTGGTCGGCGGCGATGAGCTGCGTCGTGCCGCTGCTCATGTCGGTGAGCGAGCCCGTGGTCGTGGTGGTGAAGGCGTAGTTGGCGGCGTTGGCCTGCGCATAGGCGCCGGCGACACCGGCGAGGGAGATCACCAGCGCTACAGCGATCGCGAGCTTCATTCTCATACGGTCCTCTTTCCAGGCGAGAGTTGGATCCGGCTCCGCACGGCTCGGGCCTTCGACGACACCTTCGAACCCCAGACTCACGGCGCTGGGGCAGCACACGGCTTCGACTGTAAGACTAAAGCGGGAGAGTAGCCGATGGCCGGCCGGGTTGCAAGAGGGTTGTGTGTCCTGGCGCACCGGCGCCGCAGTGCCGCCGGCCGCTTCGCGAGGCAAGACCTACGCTGCCGCGGCCGCGCGGGGCAACACCGCGAAGAACACGCTCCCCTGCCCCGGCGTGCTCTCGACGCCGACCCGGCCTCCCTGGACTTCCACGAGCCGCTTGGTGAGGGCGAGGCCCAGCCCGGCGCCCGCGTGCTTCCTCGCCTTGCCCGGCTCGAGCTGCTGGAAGTCCGCGAAGAGGCGGCTGCGATCCTCATGGCAGATCCCCGGACCCGAGTCTTCCACCTCGAGACGGAACTGCTCGCCCTCGGCGTGGACCCGCACCGTCACCCGGCCTTCTTCCGGCGTGAACTTCAAGGCGTTGGAGAGGTAGTTGTAGAGGACCTGCTTGAGCCGGAGAGGATCCAGCACGACCTCGCCGAGACCGGGGTCGAGCTCCGCCTCGACGCGGATGCGCTTCTGCTCCGCCAGGGCGCGGAGGTTGTCGCAGACCTCGCGGATCGCGGCCGCGAGATCCAGGGGCTCCGGCTGGAGCTCGACCCGTCCCGCCTCGATCCGCGACAGGTCGAGCAGGTCGTTGATCAGCCGCAGCAGGTGGTGGGAGCTCGTCAGGACCTCGTCGAGGAAGTCCTTCTGCATCTCGGAAACCGGTCCGGCCTTGCCGTCCTGCAGCATCTCGGAGAAGCCGATGATGGCGTTGAGAGGCGTCCGCAGCTCGTGGCTCATGGAGGCGAGAAAGGCGTCCTTGGCCTGGTTGGCGCGGGCGAGCTCCGCGTTCGCTTCCTTGAGCTGCCGGCTGGTCTCGGCGACCTGCTGCGTGCGCAGGAAGACCTCGGCTTCCATGGCTTCCGCCCGCCCCATCAACTGCTCCGTGAGCTGCCGCTGCTCGGAGCCGAGCTGCTTGAGGCGCACGAACTCGGTCACGTCCTCCACCCGGTGGATGATGTAGAGGAGCTTGCCCGCCCGATCCGCCACCGGCGAGTTCGCCGGGCTCCAGAACCGCGCCTCGAACCCGCCGCCTTCCGACTCCGGCCGCCGGATGTCGTACTTCTGCACCGGCATCGCGTCGGTCACGCGTTCGCTCTTGACGCGCTCCAGGGACGCGCGCAGGTTGCGCACGCCGGAGGTGGCGGGATCGTCGGGATTGTCGGGAAAGACGTCGAAGATGCCGCGGCCGAGGATCTCCTCGCGCTTCGTCATGGTGGCGCGGAGATAGGCGTCGCTCACCGCGACGATGGTGAGATCGGGCGCCAGCACCAGGTACAGGCCGGGCGCGGACTCGAAGAGCGCTCGAAAGTCAGGCGTGAGGGAAAGCTCGGCCATGGGACGCCACCGCTGCGTACCATCGTAGCAGCACCTGGAGCCTGTCAGGGTCG
>DATBGJ010000202.1:0-2705 GCA_036558045.1 Thermoanaerobaculia bacterium | reverse complement strand
CTCATCGGCAGCCCTGCCCGATCATAGCTTAAGAGAGAGGCCGAGCACCCTCTTGACAATCTATTCCGCCCCTGTGAAGATTTGAACAATGGTTCAAATCTCGGCCGACACAGCCACCCGCGTCCGACGCCCCGACACCAGCGACAAGGTCCTGGAGAAGAAACGCGAGATCCTAGACGCCGCGTCGCGGGTGTTCCGCGTCAGGGGACTGCACGACAGCGGAATGCGCGACATCGCGGCGGAGCTGGGGATGGCGGTGGGCAACCTGTACTACTACTTCAAGGACAAGGAGGCACTCCTCGCCTTCGTCCAGGAGGAGACCCTCGCCGGGCTCCTCGATCTCGCGGCGCAGGCGCGGGAGAGAGACCTGCGGGCGGACGCGCGGCTCTTCCTGCTGATCGTGGGACACGTCGTCCGCCTCAACGAGGAGACGCCCGGCTCGCTGGCGCACCTGGAGGTGGAGGCGCTCGGTCCGCGGTGGCGGCGGACGGTGCAGGCGCGGCGCGATGCCTATGAGCGCGCGTTCCGCGAGGTCCTGGAGGAAGGGATCGCGGAAGGCGTCTTCCGGCCGGCCGATCCCAAGGTGAGCGCGCTCGCCATCCTCGGCGCCGTGAACTGGACCGTGAAGTGGTTCCGTCCGGGCGGCGGCAAGACCGCGCGGGAGATCGGCCGCGAGTGCGCCGAGCTGCTGGTGCGGGGGTTGCTCGCGGAGGGAGTGGAGATGGAGCGGCCATGAACGACCTCACCACCCTCAGGCTGCGCATCAACGGCGAGGAGCGGCCCGTGGTCTTCCCCACCCATCACACCCTGCTGGAGGTGCTGCGCGAGGAGTGCGGCTTGACCGGCACCAAGCACGGCTGTGAGCTGGGAGAGTGCGGCACCTGCACCGTGCTGGTGGACGGCCGGCCCGTGCTCTCGTGTCTGGCGCTCGCCGCCGAGATGGAAGGGCGCGAGATCGAGACCGTCGAGGGACTGCAGAACGGCAACGAGCTGCATCCCCTGCAGGCGGCGTTCGCCGACCTCGGCGCCGCCCAGTGCGGTTACTGCACGCCGGGCATCCTGATGACGGCCAAGGCGCTGCTCGCGGAGAACGCCGAGCCCGACAAGCAGGAGATCCGCGAGGCGCTCGCCGGCAATCTCTGCCGCTGCACCGGCTACCACAAGATCGTCGAAGGCGTGGAGTGGGCCGCCGCCCGCATGCGCGGCGAGGAATGGACGCCGCCGAATGAGGTCTTTTACGGCGCAACCATTCCAGGAGAGGAATAGAGCGCGATGGCCGAACCCATCCGCAAGATCGAGCCCGAGACGGAACGCGAGCCGAACCTCATCGGCAAGCCGTTCCGCCGCGTGGACGGCCGTGCCAAGGTGACCGGCGCCACCAAGTTCGCGGACGACTTGACGTTCCCGCGCCTGTGCCACGTCAAGCTCGTGCGCTCGCGCGTGCCGCACGCCTCGATTAAATCGATCGACGCGTCGGAAGCGGAGGCGGTGCCTGGATTTCTGGGATATCTCACCGGCAAGGAGATGCCGATCCCGTTCGGCATCCTGCCCGTGTCGCAGGACGAGCACGCCCTCTGCCCCGACCGCGTCCGCTTCGTCGGCGATCCCGTGGTGGCGGTGGCGGCCACCACCGAGGACGCGGCGTACGAGGCGGCGCGGCGCGTCAAGGTCGAGTACGAGCCGCTGCCCACCATCTCGTCGATCGAAGAGGCGCTCGCCACCCCGGAGCCGCGCATCCACGACTACGGCGACCACGGCAACGTCCACAAGGTGGTCTCGATGACCTTCGGCGACGTCGAGAAAGGCTTCGAAGAGGCGGACGAGATCTTCGCGGACGTCTTCTTCTACGAGGGCAACACGCACCTGCCCATGGAGCAGCATTCGGCGGTGGCCGTGCCCGAGGACGACGACCGGGTGACCCTCTACTCCTCCAGCCAGACCCCGCACTACGTCCACCGCGCCCTCGCCAAGGTGCTCGAGCTGCCGGCCTCGCGGGTGCGCGTGGTCGCGACCCCCAACGGCGGCGGCTTCGGCGGCAAGAGCGATCCTTTCAATCACGAGATCGTGGCCGCCAAGCTGGCTCTGAAGCTGGGACGGCCGGTGAAGATCACGCTCACTCGCGAGGAGGTTTTCTATTGCCATCGCGGCCGCCATCCCGTGCTCATGGAGGTGAGGACCGGCGTCAAGCGCGACGGCAAGGGCGTCACGATCACGGCCCAGCGCCTGCGCACCGCGCTCGACGGCGGCGCCTACGGCAGCTACGGCGTGGCCTCGACCTACTACACGGGCGCGCTGCAGACGGTGACGTACAAGATGCCGGCCTATGAGTTCCAGGGGGTGCGCTGCTTTACCAACAAGCCGCCGTGCGGTCCCAAGCGGGGGCATGGCACGCCGCAGCCGCGCTTCGGCTTCGAGGTCCATCTCGACAAGATCGCGGTGAAGCTCGGGATCAATCCGGCCGACCTGCGGCTCAACATGCTGGCCGAGCCGGATTCGATCACCGCCAACTGGCTGAAGATCGGCTCGATGGGGCTGCGCCGCTGCATCGAGGCGGTGGTCGAGGGGAGCGGCTTCCGCGAGCGCTGGGGGCGGCTGCCCGAGGGGCGCGGCCTCGGCCTCGCCTGCGGCTCCTATCTCTGCGGCGCGGGCCTGCCGATCTACTGGAACCACATGCCGCAATCGGGCGTGATGCTGAAGCTCGACCG
>DATBGJ010000201.1:0-3387 GCA_036558045.1 Thermoanaerobaculia bacterium | reverse complement strand
TCCGCGTCGATCACCCCGACGGCCTGCGGGACCCGCGGCAGTACCTCGAGCGTCTGCGCGCCGCGGCCCCTCAGGCCTGGATCGTGGTCGAGAAGATCCTGCAGCCGGGCGAGGCGCTGCGCGAGACCTGGCCGGTGGACGGCACCACGGGCTATGACTTCCTCAATCTCGCCGGCGGATTGTTCGTCGATCCCGCCGGCGTTGGGCCGCTGACGGATCTCTACCGCGAGCTGACGGGAGAGAGCGCCGAGTGGGCCGATCTGGTGCGGGAGAAGAAGCTCCTGGTGCTCAACGAGCTGCTGCGGAGCGACGTCGACCGTCTCGCCGAGCTCTTCCTCGCCGTCTGCGAGCGCCACCGCCGGCACCGGGACTACACCCGCTTCGAGCTGCGGCAGGCGATCCGCGAGGTCGCGGCCTGTTTCCCGGTCTATCGCTCGTACGTGCGAGCGGGAGAGGTGAGCCAGGCGGATGAGCAGTCCGTCGAGGAGGCCGTCGCGGCCGCCAAGGTCCGCCGGCCGGACCTCTCCGCCGAGCTGTTCGACTTCTTCCGCGACCTTCTGTTGTTGAGGGTCCGCGACGAGGCGGAGAGCGAGCTGGCGATACGCTTCCAGCAGCTCACGGCGCCGGTCATGGCCAAGGGGGTCGAGGACACCGCCTTCTACAACTTCCACCGGCTGGTCTCGCTGAACGAAGTGGGAGGGAGCCCGGACGTCTTCGGAGTCTCGCCTCTGGAGTTTCACCGGCGCTGCAGCGGGATCTCACGGCGCTGGCCGCGGACGATGCTGGCCACCTCGACCCACGACACCAAGCGTGGAGAGGACGTGCGGGCGCGCATCAGTCTCCTCTCGGAGATTCCGGAGCGGTGGGGGCAAGCCGCGCGGCGCTGGTTCGAGCACAACGAGAGGCACCGGCGCGGCGGCTGGCCGGACCGCAACGCCGAGTACCTCCTCTACCAGACCCTCGTCGGCGCCTGGCCCCTCTCCGTCGAGCGGGCGGCCGCCTACATGGAGAAGGCGGCCCGCGAGGCCAAGGTCCACACCGCCTGGACGCAGGTGAGCGCGGAGTACGAGGAAGCCCTGCGCGAGTTCATCCGCGGGATTCTGGAGGACCCGGAGTTCACCGCCGATCTCGCGGCCTTCGTCGCTCCCCTCGTCGCGCCCGGCCGCGTCAACTCCCTCGCCCAGACGCTGCTCAAGATCGCCGCGCCGGGAATCCCGGACTGCTATCAAGGCACGGAGATCTGGGACCTCTCCCTGGTGGACCCGGACAACCGCCGGCCGGTCGATTACGCGCTGCGGCGCCGCCTGCTGACCGAGTTGGATCAAGGATTGGGGCCAGAGGAGATCCTCGCCCGCATGGACGAGGGCCTGCCCAAGCTCTGGGTGATCCGGCGGGGGCTTCACCTGCGCCGCCGCCGTCCCGAAGCGTTCGGACCGCAGGGCGGCTACGCGCCGCTCCAACTCCGCGGCGCGCGGGCGGACCACGCGGTGGCCTTCCTGCGCGGTGGGGAGGTGGCCGTCGTCGTGCCCCGGCTCGTGATGCGGCTGGAAGGAGACTGGCAGGACACCGCCGTCGAGCTGCCTGCCGGCCGCTGGCGCAACGAGTTGAGCGGAGAAGAGACGGCGGGCAGCGCCGCGCTCGGAGAGCTGCTGGCGCGGTTTCCTGTCGCTTTGCTGTCACGCCGTTGAGATGCTTTTCTTCCTGTAGAATTCGGCAGTTATGAGGGACGACCGGGGCGACGAGGATGCGGAGGAGCTGCCTCCGGACGATCCGGTAGCGGAGCTGGAGCGCCTCGACGACGGCTTCGAGGATCCCGGCCCCGCCGACGAGCATCCTCCCTCCGCTCCACCCTTGAGCCGGCGCGAGATCGACGAGCTGGTGAATCAGACGATCACCGAGGCCTTGAGCCTCCTCGGCGGCGAGAAGGACAAACCGTAGACTTCAGGGAGCCGCCGCCATGCCGGCGGGCGGCGGCGAGCTGCCGCGGGCCGGACAACTGCAGCGGTCGAAGCGGCCCTCGACCGATCCCCTGCCGGCCTGGCCGCCGTAGGCGCCGGTGAACGAGCCGCTGAGCAGCACGGCCGGCGCGCCGTCCGGCGGCTCCTGTTGCGTCACCTGGACGTTCGCCTCGCCCGTCGAGGAGATGAGCCCGCCCGTGCGGGAGCGGCCGGTCACGAACAGGCGCGCCCGGTAGGGGCCGCTGCCGTGGAAGTCCGGGATCCGCACCGCCACCACCGGGATGTCGGCGTCGCTGGTGCGGAAGTTCATCTGCAGGCCCTCCTGCGCGTGCTCCACGCAGAGAAGGGAGGTGGCGCCCTGGTAGGACTGCCGCCCGGTGGCGGCGAGCGTCGCGCCGCGTTGGCCGGCCGGCTCGCCGGGGCGGGAGATCTCCGCCGGCCGGGGTCCCGCGGCCGTCAGGCGCGGCGGCTCCTCGGCGCCGCAGGTGGCGAGCAGCGGCAGGAGGAGGCCGCAGAGGACGGTCGATCGCGCATAACCTCGCATGTGCCGGCGAATTTGCAGGAAAGATGCCATTCCGCTATCGCTTGGCCAGGATGCCCCACAGGAACACCAGCGCCGAGAGGATGGCGAGCCATAGGCCGTAGGGCTCGCCGGGCCGGCCGGCGCGGACCATCACCCCGGCGATGAGCAGCGCGGCGGAGACCACCATCCAGGCCAACCTGTGGATCGAGCGCTCGAGGCGCTGCACCGCCTTGCGCGACTCCGGCGTGAGGGCGGTCTGCACCGTCAGGGCGCCGCGCTCGGCGCGCGAGAGGACCGCGTCCAGCCGCCGCGGCAGGCTGAGCAGGACCTGGAGCTGCGAGAGGCCCTCACGGAGGAGGCCGCGCCAGTCGCGGCGCAGCTCCTCGGCGGCGAGCTTCTCGGCGAAGGGGAGGGTCTCGGACCACGGATCGAACTCCGGATCGAGATGCGTGGCGAGCCCCGCCAGCAGGCCCACGGCGCGCGAGGCGAAGAGGAGGTCCACCTGCACCTGGAACGGCAGCTCGTAGAGCAGGTCCCGGTACTCGCGGAAGAAGTATTGCGCCTCGGAGAAGGCCGTCTCGCGCAGGCTGCCGATGCTCACGCCCCAGAAGCGCGCGAAGAGCTCCTCGTGGACCTCCTCCAGGCGCCGCAGGTCGGCCCCCGGCAGCAGCACGCCGGCGGCGACGTAGGAGTGCACCAGCCGCGCCGCGTCGCGGGTGCCGAGGCCGATCGCGTACTCGCGCAGCGCGTTGCGCAGCCGCTCAGGGATGACCGCCACCATGCCGAAGTCGACGAAGGCGATCTGGAACGGCCGCGCCTCTCCCGCCGGCGGCGGCGGCACCGGATCGCCCGGCGCGAACGGACGCTCGTCGCCGACCGGCATCGGCCGCACGAAGAGATTGCCCA
>DATBGJ010000200.1:0-6003 GCA_036558045.1 Thermoanaerobaculia bacterium | reverse complement strand
ATCCCGATACGTTCCTCAAGTTCTACTTTCAGGACACGCCGCCGATCGTCGGCGCGCCGGAGCAGCCGGAGATCGAAACCCTGTCGGCCCACGAGCGCTTCGAGCCTCTCCAGGACCTGCAGTCGAAGATCGAAAGCGCCGGTCCGACCTGGAACAAGGTGCCGTGGCCGAACGAGAAGGTACAGCGGCTGAGCCCACCGCACCCCAGCTACTCGCCCGAGTTCCTGGAGACCTTCGGCGCCCGCATCGTCGTGCCGCCCGACGACCGCGGCATCACCAAGCTGTTCATGCCGCCGGAGGTTTACGATCACGTCCCCTCGGGCGCCGACGGGCCGCCGCTCTTCCTCACCTCCGACCAGTGCGTGGGGTGCCACGCCGCCGGTTCCACCGGCATGCACTACGACATGACGCTCCAGCAGGCCGATCAGCCGGCCTACAAAAATCTTTTGAATCTGGCGCCCTACGGCGAGTGGCGGGGCTCGCCCATGGGCCTCGCGGGGCGCGATCCCGTGTTCTTCTCGCAGCTCGAGTCGGAGCAGGTGATCCATCCCGCGATCGGCGCGCTGGTGCAGGACCTCTGCCTGCACTGCCACGGCGTCATGGGGCAGCGCCAGTTCTGCCTCGACCAGTTCAGGGGCGACCCCCAGCGGGCCAACGAGGTCTGCAACAACACCGACCTCCTGGGGCTGGACGCGAATTCGCAGCCGATCGTGAAGCGCGAGCTGTTCAGCCGCGCCATGGCGGACGCCATTCCGTACCGGGCCAGGACCGAGCGCGAGAAGCGCGATGCCCGCTACGGCGGCCTCGCCCGCGACGGCGTCGCCTGCACCACCTGTCATCACGTCGAGATCGACGAGGCGGTGCCCGTCGGACACACCTTCACGGGCGACTTCCGGGTGGGCGCGCCGGAGGAGATCCACGGTCCTTTCGCCGGCCCGCAGCAGGTGCCCATGGACCACTCCCTCGGCGCCAAACCGATCGAATATCCGCTGATCCGATCGTCCAAGGTGTGCGGAAGCTGCCACAGCGTCGTGCTGCCGGTCTTCGACGGCGACAAGCCCTGGGTGCGGCCCGGCGAGAAGAAGCCGGAGATCATCATCGAGCAGGCCACCTTTCCCGAATGGGTGCTCAGCGACTTCCGGGACGGCGGCGCCGAGGCGCGCTCCTGCCAGAGCTGCCACATGGCCACGACCTATCCGGGCCTTGCCGGCACGCTCACCTCCAAGATCGCCTCCATCCAGGAGGCGAGCAACATGCCGCAGACCGAGCACCGGCTGCCGGGGTCGGACATCGATCTCCAGCCGCGCTCGCCCTTCGCCCGCCATACGCTGGTGGGGCTGAACGTCTTCTTCAACCTCTTCGCCCAGCAGTTCCCCGACGTGCTGGGCATCCGCGTCCAGGACCCCATGCTGGGGAGCAAAGGCGTCGCGCCGCTGACGGCGACCTACAACTCCATGATCCAGCAGGCGGACGCCGCCACGGCGAAGGTCTCGGTGACAGGGCTGAAAGTCACCGGCAGCCAGCTCGTGGCGGACGTCCTGGTGGAGAACCAGGCGGGGCACAAGTTTCCCTCGGGAGTCGGCTTCCGCCGCGCCTTCCTCACCTTCGAGGTCCTCGACGCCGCGGGCAAGACGATCTGGGTCTCGGGCCGCTCGGCGCCGACCGGCGAGCTGGTGGACGCGGCCGGCAGACCCATCGCCGGCGAGCTCTCCTGGAAGAGCGGCTGCCGGGCGATGACGGCGGCGGAGCAGAGAAACCACTTCCAACCGCATTACGCGACCATCACGCGGCAGGATCAGGCGCAGATCTATCAGGAGCTGGTGAAGGACCCGCGGGGGAAGCTCACCACCAGCTTCCTCTCTCTCGCCGACGAGGTGAAGGACAACCGGTTATTGCCCCGCGGCTGGAATCCGTCCCTGAAGCTGGCGGAGGCGACGGGGCTGGGCAGCCCGAAGCTCTCCGCGAAGGCTCTGGTGGAGCGGGTGCTGCCCGACCTGCCGGACGGCAAGGGCGGTCACGTGGACGATCCGTATTACAAGCCGAAGTCCCAGGGCGGCCTGGGCGGCGGCGGCGACGCCTTGACGTACGCCGTGCCGCTGGCCGATCTCGGCGGCGACCCGCCGGCCGGCGTGCGGGTGACGCTCAACTATCAGTCGATCCCGCCCTTCTATCTCCAGGACCGCTTCTGCACCGCCGCCACCAAACCGGACACCTCGCGTCTCTTCTTCCTCGCCGGCCATCTCAACCTGGATGGAACCCGCGCCGAGGGATGGAAGCTGCAGGTGGTCTCGAGCGGCGTGGTGAGCCTGGCGCCGGCGGCCGGCATGACGCGTTAGACGTCCGTCGGCCGGGCGCTTCAACGCCGCGGCTGGTTCATCCGCGCGAAGATCGCGTCGAGCTCTTCACGCGACGCCCGGCTGGACTGTTGCGCGAAGCCGTAGGCGACCTCCCGCTCCCCCTTTTGCAGCCCGGCCATCACCGCGTCGGCGAACTCGTCGAGAGGCACGCCGAAGGTGTGGAGGCCGGGCCCTCCCAGATCGGTATTCACGGCCGGCGGGATGATCTCGATCACCTCGATCGGCGTCGTCGCGAGCTGGTGCCGCAGCGACAGCGTAAAGGAATGGAGAGCGGCTTTGGTGGCGCTGTAGACCGGCGCGCTCGCCATCGGCACGAAGCTCAGCCCCGAGGTCACGTTGAGGATCGCGGGACGCTGCTGCTGCTGAAGGTGAGGAATGAAGAGCAGCGAGAGGTGCACAGGCGCCTCCAGGTTGATCGCGATCTCTTCCTGGGTGCTCCGCCACTCCTCGGCCTGCGCGAGCTCGATGCGGCGCTGGATTCCCGCGTTGTTGACCAGCACGTTGAGCCGGGGAAACTCGCCGGCGGCCCACTCGAACAGGGAAACGCGGTCCGCTTCGCCGGCGACGTCGCAGGCGCGGATATGGAATTGGGGATGTCGATCTTTCGCCTCGCGCAGCTTCTCCTCCCGGCGGCCGCAGAGGATCACCTCGCTGCCGGCCGCCAGGAAACGCTCGGCGAGCGCGAGGCCGATGCCGGAGGCGCCGCCGGTGATGAGGACGGTGCTCGAGCCCAGGTCCATGTCACTCCTCCGTTTCTACCGGCGCAGCACCCGGCCGGGAAAGGCGCCCGTCGCCTTCTCGCCATCGTAGACCTCGACGCCGTTGACCCACACGCCGAGGATGCCGGCGGCGGCGAGATGCGGCTCCTGCGGCGTCGCCCGGTCGGCCACGGCCGCTGGATCGAACAGTACCAGGTCCGCGTAGGCTCCCTCCCGAATGACGCCGCGCTCGTGCAGACCCATGTGGAGCGCCGCCAACTGCGTCATCTTCTGGACGGCGGCCTCCAGGGTCAGCACGCGCTGCTCGCGGACGTAGCGGCGCAGGACGCGCGGGAACGTCCCGTAGCCGCGCGGATGGCGCCCGTCGTCCTCGCCGTCGCTGCAGATGTTGGCGGAAGGCCAGGCGACGATCGCCGCGATGTCCCGCTCGTCCATGCTGGTGGCGATGATCGATTCGTTGTCGCCGCCGGCGGCCAGGGATTTGGCGATCAGATCGATATACGTCGTCACCGGGTCCGTGCCGCGAAGGGCGGCGATCTCCGCCAGGGTCTTGCCCGCATAGGCCGGCTCGGGCTCGAAACGGGAGACGATCATGCCTTCCGGCGTGGTCAGCTCGGAGAGGGCGAAGGCCGCGGTCTCCCGGTCCGTGAAGTTGCGTTCCGGGAAGAGGACGGTCATCGTCGATTGCCAGTAGGGATAGGGATAGACGTCGGCGGTGATCTCCACGCCGTCGGCCCGCGCGGCGTTCAGCCGGGCGAGGAGCCGGTCCGCCTGGCCCCAGAGGCTCTTCATCGCCAGCTTCATGTGCGAGACCTGCACCGGCAGCCGGGCCTCGCGGCCGATGCGGATGATCTCGTCGATGGCCTCGAAGAGCTTGCGGTCCTCGCTGCGGATGTGGCTGATGTAGCGGCCTCCCGCCCGGCTAGTCTCCCGGGCCAGGGCAAGGAGCTCGTCGGTCGTCGAGTAGATCCCGGGATCGTATTCGAGGCCCGAGGAGAGGCCGAGAGCGCCGCTCGCCAGATCGCGGCGCAGCAGCGCGCTCATGGCGATGATCTCGTCCGCCGTCGCCGGGCGCCGGAAGTCGGAGCCCATCACCTGGCTGCGCAGCGTGCCGTGCCCCACATAGGAGGCGACGTTGACCGCGACCGGCCTGGCCTCCAGCCCGGCGAAGAACGGACCGAGAGGGAAGCTCGAGCCGCCGTCCTGGCCGACGACCACCGTGGTGACGCCCTGGCTGACGGCGGCGAGGACGGGGCGGTCCTTTTCGAACCCGTCGTCGTGATGGCTGTGGGTGTCGATGAAGCCGGGCGCCAGGACTTGTCCCTTGCCGGCGACGATCCGCTCGCCGTCCCGCGGCTGCAGTTGGCCGACGGCGGCGATGCGATCTCCGCAGACGCGCACGGAGGCGGCGCGGCCCGGGGTCCCGGTGCCGTCCACGAGCGTGACGTCACGGATCAGGAAGCACGAGCCGACAGGCGGAGCCGCCGTAGCGGTACCCGTCGGCAGCAGTAGGAGAAGGAGAGGAACCAGCCTCCGCATTGCGATCACCTCCATCCAGCCGGGGATGCTACAACGAGTCGCTTCGCTGGCACGCCTTGCCACCGAGGGATCGGCGCGACTAGAATGAGGTCCATGGTGCGTCGTGAAGAGACAGGACCGAAGGCGAGGGGAGGAAGGGGGGTGCTGTCTTCGAGCTGTGCTCGTCCAGCGGGTGAGAGTCCCGTCCCGGTAAGCGCCGGAGCGCCGGGTAGCAGGCCCCCGACCGCGCAAGGCGAGAGCCTTGGGGTCGAAGCGGGGCGTCAAAAGCCTCTTCGGAGGGAGCCACAACGCGGGCCGCAACCTGAAGTGAAGCCTGCAGCCTCGACAAATTTACAATGGGGAAGCCGAGCCGCTCATGTCACGGCGAAGGCCAAGTCCGCCGCGCGGGTTTCCGGAGGAGTAGGCGCGGCGGGTTCCTCCGGGGTACGGGGCGCAGCACGCGTTGAAGGAGGAGCACGGAACACGAGAGGCCCGTCTGTGCGGCCCGTGTCGGGGCAAGACGGCTCGTATAAGCCAAAGGCGAAATCGAGCGTTGCGCAGCGGGAGTCCGAGGGGGTCGTAGTACTGAGGATGGAGGCGAAGAACAACGTCTCCGGAGGGAAGGGCCCCTGCGGTGGTCGTGGCAGCAGCGGAGGTAAGCGTGAGGGCATGGCCGGCAAGACCGGTTCCAACCACCCCGTGCGGCGCGAGCCGCGCGACAAAGTGCGACAACTCCAACGCTGCCTGTATGCGGCAGCCAAGCGGCAGCCGGGTCGACGATTCCACGCGTTGATGGACCGCATCCACCGGAGTGACGTCCTGTGGGAAGCGTGGAAGCGGGTACGCAGGAACCGCGGTGGGGCGGGGATAGATTCACAGACCCTCGTTTTGATCGAGCAGAGGGGAGTCGAGCGCTTCTTAGAAGAGCTAGGCGCCGATCTGCGAGCAGGCACGTACCGAGCGCAGGCGGTCCTGCGCCGGTACATTTCGAAGGGCGACGGCAGGAAGCAGCGGCCGCTCGGGATACCGACGGTCCGAGACCGGGTAGCGCAGATGGCGGCGAAGCTGGTGCTGGAGCCGATTTTCGAGGCGGATTTTCGTCCGTGCTCGCATGGCTTCCGGCCCCGGCGCGGTGCGATGGGTGCCTTGGAGATCCTGCGCAAGCTGGGGTCCCAAGGGTACAACCACGTATTGGACGCCGACCTGCCGGACTACTTTGGGAGCATCGATCAGGGCAAGCTGCTGAAGCTTGTGGAGCGACGCATCTCGGATCGGCGGGTCTTGAAGCTGCTGCGGCAATGGCTGCGGGCAGGGGTGATGGAAGAGGGCGTAGTCACGGAAAGTCTCTCTGGGACCCCGCAAGGAGGGGTGATCTCGCCCCTTCTCTCGAACATCTACCTGAACGTGCT
>DATBGJ010000199.1:0-2951 GCA_036558045.1 Thermoanaerobaculia bacterium | reverse complement strand
GGTATTCCTCGTCTGGACTACGGCCCTGGCCACGGCCCCGGCGGTCGTGGCGCGGCTCGCGGCGCAGCCCCGGCGCCTCGTCTACCTCTCGGCGCCGCACCAGACGCCGCACCCCTTCTTCCAACAACCGAATCCGTTGCGCGGTCTGCACGCCGAGCTCGAGCGACTGCTCGCCGCCGCCACCCTTGACGCAGTGGTCCTCCGGCCAGGGATGTTCGCCTCGAACGCGCTCCACTGGTGGGCGCCGCAGATCCGGAACGGCGATGTGGTGCGCTGGCCGTATGGCGCCGCCGAGACGGCGCCAGTCGATGAGCGCGACATCGCCGCCGTTGCCGCGCGAGCGCTGCTCGACGACCGGCACGTGGGCGGCGACTACGTCCTGACCGGCCCAGAGTCTCTAAGCCAGGCGGCGCAGGTCCACGCGATCGGTGACGCCATCGGGCGCCCGCTACGCTTCGAGGAGCTCTCGCCCGACGAGTTCCGGCGCGAAACGGCGGCGACGTGGCCCGCCAGCATTGCCGAGATGCTGCTCGCCGCGTGGCGGGCAACGCTCGGGCATCCGGCGTTCGTGACATCCGCAGTCCAGGAGATCGTCGGATCGCCACCGCGGACCTTCTATCAATGGGCCGCCGACAACGCCGCAGCATTCGCCGGGGGATACGACTGAATCTCCTCCGTTTGATCCGACATCGAAGGACGAGACGCCCGGCGAGCCCTATGGCGGTTCATCCAAGCTGGGTCTGCGAACTACTTGCTCGTTTAAGCTGAGCCCATGCTGCATTGTAATCGGTCATGATCTGTCGATAACGCTCATACAGCTCGTCGAGCTTCGTCTCATCAAGGGGCCCTTCACCACCAGCAGAGAGGTATTGAAGATCTTTTTCGAGCTCCTTCAAGAGGCCAACGGTACTCTGTTGTACAAGCCAATTTGCGCGGTAGTTGAAAAAGGCATCCCAGGCCGCGAACATGCTGACAAGCGCGCTAGAAACCAATGCAACGTTCTGGATTCCAATACTCCATGCTGAATTAAAACCCTTCAGGCCGAGCACTACAGTAGTGAAAGCGCTCAGGCCGGTCACCAGCATCTTCATTCGGAAGCCCCGTTGGCGATTCGCGGCAGCACGATCATTAAGAGCCTTCCCACGTTCGGCAATCGCGTCACGGAGAAACGTCAGTTTGTCGTTAGTGCTCATCATATTTCTCTCATCAAAGCGTTTTCTTCAAAATCCTGGCGCCCCTCATGGCGCTTCCACCCTGATCAGCTTGTTGCGGCCGGAAGCGCCGGCCCGGATTGTAACCGCCGCCTTGCGGCACCTGAAATGTGCCGCGACAAGCGCAATGAGCTCTTCATTGGCTTTTCCACCAACGGGTGGTGCCTTCAGCTCAGCGCGCCAAGTTCCGTCCTTGGTTTGTTCCAGCGACGAAGCTCGCGCATTGGGTCTCACCTTGACCCGCAGAGTGACGATCGGCATCCTTCTTCGGTAACGGCGTCATGAGACAAGTCTTATCCCGGCTTCAGTATATCTCCCATAGGGAGACTTGCTGGAGTCAGAGGAGATCCAAGCTGGCGAGGTCGAGAGTTCTGGCTGGCCCACAAGGGAAGCTCGGACCGCTCAATGGACGCGTGCATTGAGCCAGGAGCTCCCCCCGGATCTCCTGTGGGGACCAGGGGCGGTCCGTAGCGCGGCGACGCTCGATCAAAAGAGCCACGGCTCCGGCGACGACCGCGGCCGCCACGGAGGTGCCGCTCGCGACTCCGAACGAGTTGAAGAGGGTGCTCTCCCCGGCAGGGGCCGGAATCGTGGAGGTCACGTCCACGCCGGGAGCCAACAGCTCCGGCTTGTCGAGACCGTACGAGGTCGGACCGCGGCTGGAGGCGGAGTACAGCGCCTCGGTGGGCTCCTTTGCGATCGCTCCCACGGTGATCGCGCCGCGCGCCTGCGCCGGGCAGAGTAGCTCCGTGTCGAGATGGCTCTGCGGAGCGCTCCGGCGCAGGGCCCGCGCCTGGAGGTGCTCGTTGCCGGCCGCAGCCACGACGAGGGCGCCGCAGAGGCTCGCCGTGTCCACCGCTCGGCAGAGGAGGCATTGGCCGCGCGAGCACGACCAGCCATGCCGCTCCAGCCCTGTGCCGGGAAAATGGTTGAGCCCGACGCTGAGAGAGAGTACGTCGGCGTGCCGGTCGAGGGCCTCGTCGATGCCGCGCGCAAGGGCGGCCGGGCTGGTCAGGCCGTCGGCGCGGCTGATCTTCACGTTGAGCAAACGGGCTTCCGGAGCGATGCCGGGAAATTCAACGTGGCGTGATGCGATCACTCCCGCGCAGAAGGTGCCGTGGCGCCCCGCAACCTCGCACGGCTCTGGACAGGTGCTCACGGATTCGGCCACCTCCAGCCATGGGTGCCGGAGATCGATGCCGGAATCGAGCACGGCGACGGTCACGCCGCGGCCGGAGAGCCTGGAGGAAGCCCGGAGGCGCTCGAGGCCGATCTGCCGCGCCACGTCCTCCATCTGCTCGCCGCGGAGCCCCGCCCCCCAGGAGACGATCCCCACCGCCGGCGGCAGAGCGGAGCGGAGCTTCTCTACCTGCTCGCGGCTCGCCTCGCCGTGGAGCGCGGCGGCGGCGTAGAGCGGCGCGAGCCGGAGCCCCGCGACGCGCTCGGCCAAGCGCCGCAGCGGCGCGAGCCGCCTGGCCGCGCGCTCCTTGATGCGGTGCCAGCCCTCGCCCGGGCGCGGCCTCAGAGGCGCGGCGGCCAACAGCAGTTGTCGGGGCACCGGGACTCCCGTCCGGGCTAGACGAACGCGGGCACGCAACCGGCGCCGCGCGTGGCCTGGCCCAGCACCTCGTCCTCGGCGTCTTTATGGTCCTGCCCGGTCCGCTCCGTAGGCACGAGGAACGGTCCGTCAAATTTTTCCAGGAGACTGTAGAACAGCGCAAAATCCGCGTCCTCGGCGAG
>DATBGJ010000198.1:0-2214 GCA_036558045.1 Thermoanaerobaculia bacterium | reverse complement strand
CGCCGACAACAAGGCCGGCGTGGCCGAGATCATGGCCGCCGCCGAGTACCTGCTGGCGCATCCCGAGATCCCGCACGGCACGATCCGCATCGGCTTCACCCCCGACGAGGAGGTGGGCACCGGCACCAAGTACTTCGACGTGGCGAAGTTCGGCGCCCGGTGCGCCTACACCATGGACGGCGGCGCCCGCGGCGAGCTCGAGTACGAGAGCTTCTCGGCCGACGCCATGACCATCACCTTCCAGGGGTTCAACACCCACCCGGGCTTCGCCAAGGGGAAGATGATCAACTCGATCAAGATCGCCGCGGACTTCATCAGCCGCCTGCCGCGCGAGACGCTCAATCCGGAGACGACCGAGGATTACGAGGGTTACGTCCATCCATACGTGGTCAACGCCAGCGTCGAGAAGACCTCGGTCAAGCTGCTGATCCGCGATTTCAAGACGCCGGGGCTCCAGGAGAAGGAGGACTTCCTGGAAGGGCTCGCCCGCGACACCGTCGCCGCCTGGCCGGGCTCCTCCTTCGAGGCCAAGGTCGAGGAGAGCTACCGCAACATGCGCGAGGTGCTAGACCACGAGCCCCAGGTGGTGGAGAACGCGCGCGAGGCCATCCGCCGCGCCGGCATCGAGCCGGTCGAGAAGGCGATCCGCGGCGGCACGGACGGCTCCAAGCTGAGCTTCATGGGCCTGCCGACGCCCAACATTTTCGCCGGCGAGCAGAGCTTCCACTCCCGCCTCGAGTGGGTCTCGGCGCAGGACATGGAGAAGGCGGTGGAGGTGATCGTGAACCTCTGCCGCGTGTGGGAGGAGCGGTCCTAGGCCTTCCGCCGCCCCACCGACCCCCACCACAGATAGGCGCACAGCGCCAGGAACAGCACGGCCGAGATCGGCTGCGAAACGGCCTCGTTGCCGTAGAACGGCATCTGGATCAGCTCCTCGCTGTACCAGGGGAACAGGCGCAGGCCGGCGCCGAAGACGCCGCCCAGGGCGCCTCCGGCCATCAGGCCCGAGGCGATGATGACGCCGCGCTCGCGGATGCTCCGCCCGTTCTCGCCGCCCACGGCCGCCGAGCGCCGCTCCACATAGTGCGCGAGGAAGCCGCCGACCAGCGCCGGCGTGTTGAGCTCCAGGGGGAGATACATGCCGAGGGCGAAGATCAGCGCCGGAGCGCCGAGCATCTCCAGGATCAGCGCGATCACGGCCCCGGCTCCGAAGAGGACGTAGGGCACCGGCTGCCGGCTCATGAAGCCCTGCACGAGGGCCTTCATGATCGACGCCTGGGGCGCGGCGAGCACCTCGCGCGCGTCGCCGGGCGCCGCCTCGCCGAACTGGAAGGCCTTGGCCAGCAGCACGATGGCCAGCGCGGCTGCCAGTGCCGAGACGATCACGCCGAGGAACTTCACCCTCTCCTGGGCGGCGGGCGTCGAGCCCAGCCAGTAACCGGTCTTCAAGTCCGTGATCGTCTGGCCGGAGACCGAGAGCGCCGTGCACACCATGCCGGCCACCGCCATGACGAAGAACATGCCCGTCGTGCCCGAGAGACCGAAGCGGAGCAGCACGACGGAGGAGACGATGATCGTCAGCATGGTCATGCCGGAGACCGGGTTGCGCGCCGTGGTGGCGATGGCGTTGGCCGCCACCGAGGCGAAGAAGAACGAGAAGACGAGCACCAGCACCAGGCCGACCAGGGCGACGAGCAAGCTCGCGCCGGGCAGGGTGGTGAAGAAGATGCCGACCGCGACCGTGCTCACCACCACGCCGATGAGGATGGTCATGATGGGCATGTCCCGGTCCGTGCGCTCGAGGCCTGAGTCCTCGCCGTGGCGGAAGGCCTTGGCGGCGATGGCGAACGAGCCGGCGATGATGCGCAACGACTTGAGGATGCCGAAGATGCCCGCGGTCGCGATGGCGCCGACGCCGACGAACCGCACGTAGCCGCGGAAGATCGTCGCGGCGTCCATGGCCGAGAGGGGACCGGTCACCGAGGCCGAATAGACCACCAGGTCCGGGGAATTCCGGCCGATCATCCAGATCAGCGGCACCAGCACGAAGTTGGAGAGGAAGCCGCCGGCGCACAGGATCATCGACGAGCGCAGTCCCATGACGTAGCCGAGGCCGAGGATGAAGGAGATGGCGTCGAAGCGGATCACGACCCGCCAGCGATCGGCGAGAGCCTTCATCGGCGCCAGAAACTGGAAGTCGAGGACCTCCTTCCA
>DATBGJ010000197.1:0-2688 GCA_036558045.1 Thermoanaerobaculia bacterium | reverse complement strand
GACCGAGCCGGGGAGACCGCGTCCACCCTTCGGCGTCAGCTTCGACGGGAACGTATTTGCCCTTCTCAAGCGCGTGGATCTGAAAGCTCACGTTCCGTCCGCGCGCGTCAGCGAGCCAGAGCTCGGGAATACCGGCTTTCGCGTAGAGAGGAGGAAGGCGCTTCAAGTCCTTGCTCTTCGAGCCATCGCTCACCACCTCGATGGCTAGATCCGGAGCCCCTTCCATACGGGAGTAGCGATCGGGTTCGTGAACGGCGGCGGGAACGTAGCGTACGCGTCCGGTCTTCAGGGTCTCAAAGAGCACCACTGCTACATCCGGCTCGACGGACAGGCCGGCGAAACGAGAGCTGATGCGGGCTCTGTCTATGTAAACCTCCCCTAGCCTGCCTACCACCAGTTGGTGCAGCGCGGAACCGATCGCGGTTTTGACGATTCCGTGCGTATATAGATCCTCCGGGCTCATATCGATCTCCACGACCCCCGCCAGGTAGTCGATGCGCCCGGTCTCCGGGAATTCGCCTGAATCCAACCAACGGTGGAAGCCTTCGTAGGTGAAGGCATCCTCGGGAATCCGGAGGTCTTGGTCTTCGAAGATGACTGCGTGCCGTCGGGCCATGGGTGTATCTTACCCCTTCATAGCCAGCGCCCGGAAAAACTCCTCCGCCACCAGCGCGGGGTTGCCCACCAGCGCGCCGGCGCCTTCTTCGGGGAGCCAGTCGCCGGGAAGGTAATGGCGGTAGGGGGCGTGCAGGAAGCGCTGGTCGAAGAGGGCGATGACGCCGGTGTCCTGCGCGGAGCGGATGAGGCGGCCGGCGGCCTGGACGACGCGCGTCATGCCCGGCACCACGAAGGAGTACTCGAAGCCGCGGTCGAAGCGCTCCTGGTAATACTCCTTGAGGAGCTGCTGCTCCAGCGTCACCGCCGGCAGGCAGGGACCCACGACGGCCACCGCTTTCAACACCTCGCCGGGGTAATCCACGCCCTCGGCGAAGACGCCGCCGGCCACCGCCACCAGCAGCACGTCGCCGAAGATCGCCGAGCGCAGGGCGTGGAGGAGCAGCTCGCGCTCCTGGTCGCTGTCCGCCTGCCTTTGCACGAGCACGCGCTTGACGCGCAGCTTCATGCGGCCGGTCACCTCGGCGAGGAAGGCGTAGCTCGGGAAGAGGGCGAGGCAGTTGCCGGGCACCGAGTCGGCGAAGGTGGCGAGGCGCTCGGCGATGCGGTCGTAGTTCGCCGGCCGCACGCGGTAGGCGGTGGCGACGCTCGGATCGATGACGATGCGGCGGTTCTCGGCCGGGAACGGATTGGGGATCTCGACGAAGGCGGTGCGGCCGGCCTCGAAGCCGAGGAGGCCGGTGTAGAACTCGGGCGGCGAGAGGGTGGCCGAGAGGCCGACCGCGGCGTGCGCGCGGTTGATCACGGCGCCGAGGAAACGGCTGGGATCCTTGCACAGGATCTTCAGCCGGCCATCGCCGCCGCGGTGCTCGACGTAATGGCTGAAGGCGGCGTCGGAGACGGCGAGGCCGTTCAAGAAGCGGAGGACGTCGAAGTAGAGGTTGACGAACGGATCGTCGGGACGGAAGGTATGGGTCTCGCGCTGGTGCTCCAGGTAGTCGACGAAGGCGGCGTCGAGCTCCGGGCGCAGGCGCCAGAGGTTGTCTTCCGGCAGCGGCCACTCGACGGCGCGTTCGCCCGGCGGACCCTCCTCCAGCGCGTCGGCCACGGCGCCGTCGATGAGCGCGGCGAGCTCGAGGCAGAGCATCTCGATCCGCCGGTGGATGGGCTCGCCCCAGCTTCCCACGGCGGCCCCCGCGCGGCGGGCCTGCTTTGAGGAGAGCTCCGGGCTGTAGTAGCCGCGGCCGCGGTCCACCAGGTTGTGGACCTCGTCGATGATCAGGATGACGTCCGAGAGGTCCTCGCCGGCGGCGAAGTCGGTGAGGGAGACGTACGGATCGAAGACGTAGTTGTAATCGCAGACGGTGACCTGCACGCGGCCCGAGAGCTCGAGGCTGACCTCGAACGGACAGACCTCGCTCTCCTTGGCGAGGCGGAAGACGTCGTCCGGCTCGATGCCCGCGTAGTCCTCGTAGATCCGCCCGAGCACGCCGGTCGTGGCCATCTTCAGGCCGTAGTCCTTGGCGAAGCGGCAGTACTCCTCGTGGCAGAGGATCTGGTCGTTGGCGCACATCTTCGACTTGGCGCGCAGGCGCAGGGAGCGGAACGCCCTCTCCTGGTTGAGCAGGGCGAGCACGGCGGTGGCCATCTGCTGCTGGGTGGTCTTGGCGGTGAGGACGAAGAGGCGCTTGTCGTGGGCCAGGGCATAGCGCAGGGCGGGAAAGAGGGCTGCTACGGTCTTGCCGATGCCGGTGGCCGCCTGCAGCAGCAGGTGCTCGCGGTTGGCGACGGCGGTCTCGACGGCGGCGAGGATCAGCTCCTGGCCGGGCCGCGGCTCGCCGTAGGGGAAGACGAGCCGCTCGGCCGCGGCGTGGCGGTCGGCGGCGCGGCGGCGCTCGGCCTCCCAGGCGTGGAGCAGCGAGTTGACGCGCCGGCGGATGGCGGCTTCGAGATATCGGAAGTCCGGCTCCAGGGCCTCGCGCTCGGTCTCGTCGCTGCCGATCGCGATCAGCACCAGCTCGGCGCGCACGGGCGCCGTCTCCTTCCGCGACAGCATCCAGGCATAGAGGAGAG
>DATBGJ010000196.1:0-1884 GCA_036558045.1 Thermoanaerobaculia bacterium | reverse complement strand
GAAGGGGATTCGTTGGCTTGCTCGTCGGCAAGGACCGCGATGTCTTCGAGAAGGTGCTTTCTTCGCAAGCCCTCAGAAGCCACCACCTTGAGCCGCTGGGATTTCTACCGGATGCAAGCTGGGTGGAGCTCGCGCTCATGGCGCTGAAAGCAGATCACGAATTGGATGACGTGGTCGGGGCATCCCTGTGGCCACAAGGGCAAATCCGCATCATGTCCGGAACTGGGCTGGAGAATTGGCAGCAGCATGAGCGTGCTTTTGCCCAGTTCGAGGCCGATACCAGATCTCAGGTTCGGGAGCTGGCCCGCCGAGGTCGGGAGCTTGCTGCCGCGGAAGCTCAAACGGCCGAGAAGAGAGAGCAGCAGTTTGCCGTCCACGGCCGCTACATCTAGCCGCTCCCGAGACTCGCCCGCCGACGCGGAGATTCACGCTCTACCCCCAACTCTCCGCAGATCACCCTGTTTCGCGTCAGTCATGCCTCCGGTGAGGAGACCGCTTGGACCCTTCGCGGAGACACGAGGTGCAGCGCCCTGTGCTCGGGCGCTGCTGCAGAGAAGGAGCCTCGAGTCTCCGCAGTGTGAGAGGGGCCTCGCACGCAGACCGCTCGCCGGGCACCTCGTATACCATCCATGACGATGAAACCCCTGCTCCGCGGTCTCGCCGCCGCCGCCCTTCTCCTCCTCGCCGCCTGCGCCCCGCCGCGCACCGCACCGGACCTGCCGGCCGTCGAAGTCCCGGACCTCGAGGTGCGCGCTCTGCTGCTGCTCCTCGTGGACCGCCAGACCTACGACGACTTCACCGTGCAGCAGGCGCTCAAGGGGGACGCGTCGCTGCGCGAGGATCTCGCGGTGGCGTTGGGGAGGATCCCGGACCGCCAGGGCTGGACCGTGCTGCAGGGGCTGCTCCTCGACGACGAGGCGGCGGTCCGCCGCGCGGCGGCGTTCGCCCTCGGCGAGCTGGAGGACCCGGAGGCTCAGACGGCGCTCTTCCAGGCCGCGCGCGACGCCGACCGCGAGACCGGCGCGCTCGCCGTCGAGGCCCTCGGCAAGCTGGGCACGCGCGTGGTGGACGTGGCGGAAGCCCTCCTGACCCTGCCGGAGGACGAGCGCTGGGCGCGGCTGCTGCCCTATCTCTTCCGCTTCAAGGAGGAGACGATGGTGGCCCTGGCCGAGCGCGGGCTGACCGTGGCGGACCCGGCGCTGCACGCCCGCGCCGCCTACGCCCTGTCGCGGGACCCCTTTCCGCAGGCGCTGCCGATCCTGCGCAAGCTCGTCGCCGATCCCGACCCCCAGGTCCGTGCCTGGGCCGCCCGCGCCCTCGGCCTGGTGGGGAGCGGCGAGGATCTCGCCGCGCTCCGTCCGCTGCTCGACGATGGGAATCCCGGACCGCTCATCCAGGCCCTGCGTTCCGCCCGTGCCCTGATCGCCGGCGGCAAGGCGAACGCTTCGCCGGACTGGGTCCCCCGGCTGCGGGCGCTGCTCGACGATCCGCGGCCCGGCGTGCGCGATAGCGCCCTGCAGGCCGCGGGAGCCTGGGCGGCGGGCTCGCCGGAGATCGGCGACGTCCTGGCGGCGCGGGTGACGGCAGGGGAGCCCTGGGAGAGGGGAGTCGCCCTTGTGGCCCTCGCGGCGGGCAAGCACCCCAAGGCGGGCGAGCGGATCGCGAGCGCGGCGCAATCTCCCGACGACGCCCTGCGCGCGCGCGCCGCCGAGGCGGCGGGCCTGCTGGGCCTGCCGGCGGGAGGCGCCACGCTGGAGCGCCTGGCCGGCGACGCCAGTCCGCGGGTGCGCGCCGCCGCGCTCGCCGCCTGGCTGGCGGCGGACCCGCAGGCGGGAGAGGTGGCGCGCAAGGCGCTCCGGGATCCGGACGCGGGCGTGCGCGGCA
>DATBGJ010000195.1:0-2395 GCA_036558045.1 Thermoanaerobaculia bacterium | reverse complement strand
CAGCGCCAGCCACGGCGAGCGGGGGAAGCCGAAGGCGAGCGCCGCCGCGCCGAAGCCGGTGGCGGAGACGAGGAACGCCACGGCGCGCCGCCGGCCGGTGAGGTTGGTGGCGCCGGCCGCGATGCTGCCGAGGAAGGAGCCGCCGCCGAACGCCGCCACCAGGAAGCCGTACCAGTCCGGCGTCACGTGCAGGAAGTCCTCGACGTAGAAGGGCAGCAGCACGACGATGGTGATCATGAAGAAGCTGTCGAGCGGCGAGAGGAAGAACAGGTAGCGCAGCCCCTTGCGGCCGGCCACGTAGCGCAGCCCGAGCTTCAGCTCGCGCCAGAAGTCGGCGCCGGTCTCGCGCCAGCCGGCCGTCTTGGGCGCGGGGGGCGGCGGCGGGAACCGCACCAGGGCCTCCGAGACCGCTGAGAAGAAATAGGTCACTCCGTCGATGAGAAAGAGCACGCCGGGACCGATCAGCCGGAAGAGCACGCCGCCCGAGCCCTGCCCGAGGAAGGTGGAGACGTCGAGCGCCAGGCGGTTGATCGAGTTGGCGCGCGTCACCTCGGCCTCCGGCACCAGGTCCGGGATCGAGGCGCTGATCGCCGGCCGGAAGAAGGCGTCGCACACCCCCATGACGGCGGAGAGGAACAGCAGCCAGCCGAGGATCAGGCCCGAGCGGCCCGGCACCGTCAGCACCAGGGCCGCCAGCGCCACCGCCGCCACGCCGCGCACCAGGTCCGAGAGGATCAGCAGCTTGCGCCGCGACATGCGGTCGGCGAGGGTGCCGCCGAACGGGCCGAGGAGGATCGCCGGCACCCACTGCGACAGCATGCCGAGCCCGAGCAGCGTGGCCGAGTCCGTCTGGCGCTTGATCCAGAAGATCATCGCCACCGAGAACGCCTGCGACCCCAGCATGCTGACGAACTGGCCCTGCCAGAGCAGCAGGAAGTCGCGGTTGAGGAGGCGCGCCGGCCGCTTGTAGCTCATGCGCTCGAGCCTTCCCTTTTACGTTTCGAGAGGAGCGACGATGAAACCAGCTTCAGAGATCCCGCGGCCGAAAGGCTCCCTCTTCTCCCATTCGGTGCGGTTCGTCAAGGATACGATGCGGTTCTACGAGGACGTCTATCACGAGTGCGGAGACATCTTCACGACGCGCATCCCGGGCCTCGGCAACTGGGTCTATATCTGCTCGCCGGATCTCGTCAGGGCCATGCACGCGGCGCCGCCCGAGGTCCTCGGCTCCGACAGCGACGGCGACTTCAGCCTCACCCATGTGCTCGGCAAGGGCGCCACGTCCTCCCTCCAGGGAGCCGCCCACAAGGAGCGCCGGCACGTTACCTCACCCTACCTAAGTGCGCAAGCGAGCCTGCACCGCGTCGACGACGTCCGCCGCATCGCCGAGCGGCGCGTCGCGGAGTGGCCGCTCGGCGAACCTTTCCAACTCGTGCTGGCGCTGCAGAAGATCGCCCTCGAAGCCCTGATCAAGGTGTTCTTCACCACCGCCGATCCCGAGAAGGTCCGCCGGCTCGCCGACCTCTACGAGGACTTCTCCTTCAAGGGCGTGCGGTCGCCGTCCGTCCCCCATTCCAGCCTGCAGGTCGACCTCGGTCCGTGGAGCCCCTGGGGGCGGGTCAAGAAGCGGCAGCGCGAGGTCTTCCGGGTGTTCTCCCAGGAGATCGAGGCCCGCCTCGCCGCCGCCGATCAGCCGCGGGAGGACGACTTCGTGCTCGGCATGGCGCGGGCGCGGCTCGGCGACGGCGGCCGGATTCCGCGCGAGGCCATGGTCCCCGAGATCCTCGACCACCTCTTCCAGGGCCACGAGATGACCGGCGACTCGCTGACGTGGACGATGGGCGAGCTTCTCGCCAACCCGCCGGTGCTGGCGCGGCTGCGCCAGGAGCTCGACTCGGTGATCGGCGCCGGGGACATCCAGAGCGGGCACCTCGCCGCTCTCCCTTATCTCGAAGCCGTGGTCTGGGAAGGCCTGCGCCGGCGACCCACCAACCTCTACAGCTCGCTGCGGCGGGTGAAGCAGCCGTTTCCCCTCGGCGGCTATCTCCTGCCCGAAGGCACCTGGCTCGCCGTCTGCTACCCGGCCCTCTCCATGCGCGAGGACCTCTTCCCCAATCCCCGCAGCTTCGATCCGGACCACTTCTACGGCAAGACGATCCCGCCGGACGTCTGGAACCCCTTCGGCGGCGGCCCGCAGACCTGCGCCGGCAAGGACCTCGCCATGGTGATCCTGAAGACCGCGCTGGCCACGATCGTCCGCAAAGCCGAGCTGAAGCTCGCCCAGGACGAGTTCCATCCCGTCCGCCACGCCTATTACTACGAGCCCAACAAGGGCCTGCTGGTGACGCTCGAAAAGCGGCTCTGAAACACCTTCCGCCCGTAGAGGTAGGTGCCG
>DATBGJ010000194.1:0-1714 GCA_036558045.1 Thermoanaerobaculia bacterium | reverse complement strand
CCCTTGATGCCCGCGGGTTGTTGCTGAGGAAATGCTCGCTCAGCGCCAGACCGAAATCCTCGATGTCGTCGAAGGGATGCTGCGCGGCCAGCGCGTAGACGGTGTTCTTCATCGTGTCCGTTGGGAGGACGCCGCTGTTGTCGCCGTCGGCGTAGGCCGCCAGGAAATCCCCTTCGAAGCGGATCCCTACAGTAATGTCCTGGAGCTCGTGGCAGTCCGGACGGCGGCGCACGGTCACCAGGCGCACCGCCTGCTTGCCGTAATTGTTGTCGGCCAGGGTGACGGCCATGCTCAGCTCCCCCGATAGGTCGAGTACCCGTACGGGCTCAGCAGCAGCGGCACGTGGTAATGCTGTCCCGCGTCCCGCACGTGGAAGACGATCGCGGCTTCGGGATAGAAGGTCTCGATCCCTTCTCTCTGGTAATAGGCTTCGACTCCGAAGGTAAGGCGGTAGATGCCCGCGGTCAGCGAATCACGCAGGATCTGCTGCGCCCGGCCGTTCTCGTCCGTGATGGAGCGGCCGACGCCTCGCCAGCCGCTTCCCGCTCGAACCTCCAGAGTTACGGGCACGCCTTCCGCCGGCCGCCCGCGCGCGATGTCCAGGACGTGCGTGGTGATGCCGCTCATGACGACAAGAGTTTCTCCAGACGCAGGTTGGTGATCCGGTGCTGCTCCCAGGCGGCGACGCGCAGCTCGGTGTCCGGATCGTTTCCGAGCCGCTCGCGCAGGCTCTCGAGCATCTCCGCCGGGCCTTTGCCGGTGGCGCAGATGATGAAGATGTGACCGAATTTCTGCTGGTAGAGGTGGTTGGCCTCGTTGAGCTTCTCCAGGATCTCCGGCGGCACGCCGCGGACGCCTGCCTGTTCCTGTTCGGACCACCGGCCGGCGCGCTCTCCACGCGCCTTTTCCGGCGGCCGCTCGCCGATGCGCGGATGCGCGGCGAAGGCTTCGAGCCAGTCCTCGCGCTCGAGGTCCCACCAGATGCGGTCCGACGCTTCGCGGAGATCGCTCAGGTCCCGGAAGGGACGGTTCTCGACCAGCCGGCGCGCCCAGGCGCGGGAGCCGCAGCATGGATGCAGCAACTCTTCCGCCTCGGCGGCAGAGACGGCGTTCAGCCGGTCGAGAGCGCTCACCTTGCCGAACAGCCGCAGCCGCGCCACGCCGCCGTCCGGATAGATGTTGAGCCGCGCGTGCGTGAACGGGCCCGCCGCCGCGAGCTCGTCGAAGAGGTGTTGCGTATGAGGCCGCAGCGGCGCCTGCGGCAGGATCTCCCGCCAGCCCTTGAACGCCGGCTGCGCCAGATGCTCCGCCGAGGCATCGGCCGCGTCGCAAGCTTCGATCGAGCAGCTCCCCGGCGCGTTGCCCTTGAAATGAGAGGTGTCCACCTCGGCGCGATGGATGGCGGCGCGCATGCCCAGCTTCACGATGGCCCAATCGTGGCCAGGCCCGCGCCGCCGCCGGGTCTCCCAACCGTCGTGCATGCCGAGCGAAGGTCCCGGGAGGATCAGGTTGTGCCGGTTGCCGAAGAACATGTCGCTGCAGCAGAGCACCACGCCGCCGTTCTCGACCCCGGCGAGATCGATCTCGCTGCCGCGGCGCAGCAGCCGCGTCCAGTCCGGCGCCACCTCGCCGTAGACCCGCAGCCGCGCGACGCCGCCGTCGGGGTAGATGTTGAAGCGGAGATGGGTGACTCGGCCGGCGTTCCCTTCGAGGG
>DATBGJ010000193.1:0-1815 GCA_036558045.1 Thermoanaerobaculia bacterium | reverse complement strand
CGAGATCGCCGATCAGCGCCTCAAGATCGCGCCCAACTGCGCCGCGCGCACGGTGATCGCCGACATCCAGCCCATCGTCGAGATCTCGCAGCGCACCGGCATCGCCATCGAGGCGGCCTGCTTCATCGGCTCGTCGCCCATCCGCCAGTACGCCGAGGGCTGGACGCTCGACCGCATGCTCGAGATGAGCCGCGAGGCCGTGGAGTACGCGGCGGGACAGGGGCTGCCCGTGATGTACGTCACCGAGGACACCACGCGCGCCGCGCCGGAGGACCTGCGCCGCCTCTACACCGCGGCGGGCGAGGCCGGCGCGCGGCGGGTGTGCGTGGCCGATACGGTGGGCCACGCGACGCCGAACGGCGCGCGCAACGTCATCCGTTTCATCCGCGAGGTGGTGGACGCCACGGGCGAGGACGTCAAGGTGGATTGGCACGGCCACAAGGACCGCGGCCTCTCGGTGATCAACGCTCTCGCCGCCGCCGAGGCCGGCGCCGACCGGCTGCACGGCACGGCGGTGGGGATCGGCGAGCGGGTGGGCAACTGCCCGATCGACCTGCTGCTGGTCAACATGCAGCTCCTGGGATGGATCGACCGCGACCTGCACCGGCTCCAGGAGTATTGCCGTTTCGTCGCCGACAAGACGGGCGTGCCGCTGCCGGACAACTATCCGGTGGTGGGCAAGGACGCCTTCCGCACCGGCACCGGCGTGCACGCCTCGGCCATCATCAAGGCGCGGGCGCGCGGCGAGGACTGGCTGGCGGACCGCGTCTACTCCTCGGTGCCGGCGGGCCTCATCGGCTGCCGGCAGGTGATCGAGGTGGGGCCGATGAGCGGCGAATCGAACGTCGTCTACTGGCTGCAGGAGCGCGGCATCGACGCGGCGCCCGAGCTGGTGAAGGAGATCTTCCAGAAGGCGAAGTCCGCCGCCGCCATTCTCGAGGAGACCGAGATCCTGGACATCTGCGCCGCGCACGGCGCCGTGGCCCAGGCGCCGCGCCCGCGGGCGCTGCCGTGACGGGGCCGCCCCCCTGGCAACGCGCGCTCGACCGCTATCTCGAAAGCCTCGCCGTCGAACGCGGCCTCTCCCGCAACACCGTCGACGGCTACCGCAACGACCTCACCCGCCTCGGCGGCGCGCTGGCGAAGAAGGGCGGCGACCTGCTCGCCGCCGGCGCCGCGGACCTCTCGGCGCACATGCGGGATCTCCAGCGCCAGGGGCTCTCGCCGCGCTCGAGCGCCCGGGCTCTCTCCGCCATCCGCGGCTTCTACGAGCATCTGGTGACGATCGGCGAGCGAGCGGACAACCCTTCGGTCAACCTCTTGCCGCCGAAGCTGTGGAAGCCCCTGCCCAAGGTGCTCTCCGAGGGCGAGGTGGAGGCCCTGCTCGCGGCGCCCAGGACGGACACGCCTCTCGGTCTGCGCGACCGCGCCATGCTGGAGCTCCTGTATGCCACCGGCTTGCGCGTCAGCGAGCTCGTGGGGCTGCAGTTGCCGCAGCTCCGCTTGGACGTGGGCTTTCTCGTCGCCTTCGGCAAGGGGAGCAAGGAGCGGGTCGTGCCGGTGGGGGAGCAGGCCGAGCACTGGATCCGCCGCTATCTGCGCGAGATCCGGCCCGACCTCGCGCAGGGCCGCCACCAGGTGGTCTTCGTCAACAAGGATGGCGAGGGGATGACCCGCCAGGGCTTCTGGAAGATCCTCAAGGCGTACGGCCTCAAGGCCGGCATCCGCGCGCCGCTCTCGCCGCACGTGCTGCGGCACAGCTTCGCCACCCACCTCCTCGAGCACGGCGCCGACCTGCGGGCGGTGCAGACCATG
>DATBGJ010000192.1:0-2902 GCA_036558045.1 Thermoanaerobaculia bacterium | reverse complement strand
CGCCTCGGCGGCGAAGTCCTGCTCGGTGTAGAGGATGACCTCGTCCGCGCCGGCCTCGCGGGCGAGCCGCGCCTTCTCCTCGTTGGAGGTGGTGCCGAGCACGCGGGCGCCGCGCAGCTTGGCAACCTGACAGAGGAGCTGGCCGACGCCGCCGGCCGCGGCGTGGACGAGGCAAACGTCGCCCGGCTTCAGCGGATAGGTGCTGCAGGCGAGGTAGTGTGCCGTCATGCCCTGGAGCATGGCGGCGGCTCCCTGCCTGGTGCTCACGCCTTCCGGCAGCTTCACCAGCCGCGCCGCCGGCACGGCCGCCAGCTCGGCGTAGGCGCCCTGAGGGCCGGTATAGGCGACGCGGTCTCCCACCGCCACTTCGCTGCCGCCGGGTCCCAGGGCGATCACCGTGCCCGCCCCCTCCTGGCCGGGAACGAACGGCGGCGTCGGACCTTTATAGAGGCCGGTGCGGAAGTAGACGTCGATGAAGTTCACGCCCGCCGCCTCGACGCGGACGAGCGCCTGCCCCTCCCCGGGCTCCGGGTCGGGGACGTCCTCGTAGCGCAGGACCTCGGGTCCTCCCAGTTGATGGATTCGGATGGCTTTCATGGCTCTCCCCTCGCCGTGGGCGCGGCCTCAGGGTAGCGCAAATGCCGGGGAAGCGGGGAGGGGGAGGATCAATCGGCGCCGGCGGGGGAGGAACGGTCCATGCGCACCCAGTGGCTGCAGAGCTCCTCGAAGCGGCGCGGATCCTGGGTGGAGAGGGCCTCCTGGCTGAAGCGCTCGATCTCGGCGGGGGAGGTGCCGGCCTGGCGCAGGCTGTACCGGATGGCGCTGACGAGGGCGAAACGGTTCCGGCTGCGGAGGGCGACGTGGATCTGGGGATATAAGGGGGCCATCTTGGTCCTATCCATACCTATAACGTCTGAAGAGCCGAAAACGTTTCAAGGGCGGAGCCCCGGCAGGAGCCGTCCTCTAGTTTAGACGGTTCACGGGAGCATTTGGTTTGCCTCTTTGCTCATGGCGAAGGCGATCAGGGTCTCATCGCCGCCCAGGCGGGCGATGAGGCGGTCCTCCAGGCCGTGCGGATCCGGCTCGACGCGGCAGGCTTCGACGGTCTCCTCCGCGGCACCCTGGAAGCAGAGGCGGCAGGGAGGCAGAACCGACTCGCCGATGCGGACAGGCGGGCCGAAGGTGCGGCAGGTCAGAGGACGGTGGCCGTACAGCTCGCAACGGCCGGTCCGCGGGTCGAGCACCGGGCAGGGCAGGCCGCCGTGACGGGTGAAGTACTCATCCGCCAGGTCCGCCTCCTCGGAGAGGACGCCGGTCCGCGGATCGCCGGGAAAGTCTTCCTTCAGGATGGAGAGCTGAGCCCGGGCCCGTTCGGCGAGAGCTCGAGCGCGCTCCGGGTCCCGCTCCGCCAGCTCGGCGAGCCCGCGGCGGAGGCGGAGGACGTCCAGCCGGTTGACGGGAAACGGGCCGTGGCAGCACTCCGTGCAGCCGGGCCGGCAGGCGAGCCAGGAGCCGCCGGGCGTCGCGGCGAGGCGCGCGGCCTCGGCCAACGCGCCGTCCACCACCTGGAGAAGACGGCGATCGGTCATCTTTTGAAGATAGCATCTCCCGCCATGTCGGTCCGCGGCCACTTCTGGACGATCGCGCCGCGCCTGCGCCACGGCGTGCGTCCGCGGCCGGCGCCGGAGGCGCGGCCGTGGGAGACGACGTTGATGGATCCGGTCACCGGCGAGGTGCCGGTGACGGGCCTGCTGCGCGAGGTGCCGGGGAGCGAGGATTTGCTCGTGCTCGTCCACGGTCTCGGCGGCGGCATCGGCAGCCACTACATGCTGCGGGCCGCGCGGGCCGCCGAGGCGGTGGGGATCTCCTGCCTGCGATTGAACCTGCGCGGCTGCGACCGCCGGAGCGGCGACTTCTACCACGCGGGGCTCACGGCCGACCTCCACGCCGCCCTGGCGAGCGCGGAGCTGCGGCCGTACCGGCGCATCTACGCGCTCGGCTACTCGCTGGGAGGGCACGTGGCGCTGCGGCTGGCGACGGAGGAGGGCGATCCGCGCCTCGCCGCCGCGGCCGCGGTCTGCTCGCCGCTGGACCTCGCGGTTTCCCAGCGGGAGATCGACGCGCCGTCGCGCTGGGTCTATCGCCGCTACCTGCTGGCGAGCCTCAACGACCTCTACGCCGCCGTGGCCGCCCGGCGGCCGGTGCCTTTGCCGGTCGAGGAGGCGGCGCGCCTGCGCACCATCAGGGAGTGGGACGACCGCATCGTCGCGCCGCGCTGGGGTTTCGCCGGCGCCGGCGACTACTACGCCCGCGCCAGCGTCGCGCCGCGCCTCGGGCGGCTCCGCGTGCCCGCCCTGCTGCTCAACTCCGAGACCGATCCGATGGTGCCCGCCCTGGCTGTCCGCTCCGTCTTGAAGACCCCGGTTCCCCGCCTGGAGGTGCGCTGGCTCGCCGCCGGCGGCCACGTGGCGTTTCCCCGCGGGCTCGACGCGGGCCTGGGGGCCGGAACCGGCGTCGATGCCCAGGTGATCGGCTGGCTGCGGGCGCGGTCCTGAGAGGGGAAGAAGAGAAAAAAAGGATGCCCTCACGGCGGTCCCGTTGAAGGGCATCTTTTGAGGAGGCCGGTCCGGGGGACCAGCGGGCGGGGCCCGGCTCGCCATGAGCTGGCTCCCACCCTTGCTAGTAGACACCTTTCGGCGTCTATAGGTTTAGACGGATGGCTATGAATTTTTTCTTCCGAGGATCGCAGCCAGCCGCTCGATGCCGTCCACCAGGCGCGGGCCGGGACGGCTGAAGCAGCCATTGGCATCCACGGGATAGACCCGGCCCTCGCGCACCGCGCGTAGAGACCGCCACTCGGACCGGTCCGCGACCGTTGCGATCTGCTCGCGGGCGCCCGCCT
>DATBGJ010000191.1:0-4891 GCA_036558045.1 Thermoanaerobaculia bacterium | reverse complement strand
GTTGTGGTGCGCACAGCGCACCCTACAATGCTCGATTCGTTCGGTCTCGTCCCCCCTCGCCCGTCAGGGAGAGGGGGACAGGGGGTGAGGCTTCGCAGGGCATACCGCCGCCTCATCCTCAACCTCCTCTTTCTCTTCCTCCTCCTCCCCGCCGCCGCCCACGCGCTCGAGGTCCGCATCGTCCGTCCCGCTCCGGGCGAGGCCCTGCTCGGCGAGACGGAGGTGCGCGCGGAGGTGCTGCCCGCGGGCACGGCGGTGCAGCGGGTCGAATTCATCCTCGACGGCGCTGCCGCAGGTACGGCGATGCAGGCGCCCTATCGCATCCTGCTCGACGCCGGCGACGACAACGTCGAGCACCGCCTGGAGGCCGTGGCCTATGGCGCCGGCAGCGAGAAGACGAGCGCCAGCATCCTCACGCCGCGCCTGCATACCGATACCGAGATCCGCGTCGATCTCCAGCAGCTCTTCGTCACCGTCGAGAACCGCGGGCGCGCCGTGCTCGACCTGACGCAGAACGACTTCACCGTCTACGATCAAGGGACGCCACAGCCGCTCGTCACTTTCGGCCGCGGCGACGTCCCGTTCACCGCCGTGCTGATGGTGGATTCGAGCGCCAGCATGCAGGGCGGGCGTCTGGAGAAGGCGCTCGACGGCGCGCGCGGCTTCTTCGCCGCCATGGCCCCTCTCGACCAGGCGAAGCTCATGCTGTTCTCGGATCACGTGCTGCTGGAGACTCCCTTCACCAGCATCCAGCCGGTGCTCACCATGGGGCTGCGGGGCGTCCAGGCCTCCGGCGGCACGGCGCTCAACGACGCGCTCTACCTCGCCGTCAAGCGGCTGGAGACGCGGCGCGGCCGCAAGATCGCCGTCCTGCTCTCCGACGGCGTGGACGTCGAGAGCGTGCTCTCCATCGAGGAGGCGCGGGCCATCGCGCGCCGGCAGGTGAGCCTCTACTGGCTCCGCCTGCGCCGTGAGGAAGAGGGACCCCGCGTCCGCCTCTCCTCGGCCTGGCGCGACGCGCCCGAGCACCAGCAGGAATTCGAGCGCCTGCGCGCCGCCGTGCTGGAGAGCGGCGGCCGCATCGCGGACCTCTCCAGCGTCGAGGAGATCCCGGCGACTCTCACCTCCCTGCTCGAGGAGCTGCGCGACCAGTACGTGCTCGGCATCGCGCCGCGCCAGACCGGCGGCCACGGCGCCTGGCACGAAGTGCGGGTGGACGTGCGCGGCGGCCTCAAAGCGCGCACGCAGGACGGGTACTTCGAGCCGTAAGCCGCGCCCCTGGCACTCTCGGTTCAGCACTCTCGGTTCACGGGTTTCTTGAACAGCTTTACGTTCACCCCAGATCCGGCTCCCCATACCGCTCCAGGATCGCCGCGCGCACCTCGTCGCGCAGTTGAACTCCCGCGTGCCAGCCGGCTCCCTGCGGCCGCACGGGCGGCGCGGCGATCACCGTCACGGAACCGCGGCGGATGAAGATCTCGTCGCCGCGCAGGATGGAGCGGGTTCCCTGGATCACGACGGGCACCACCGGCACGCCCGCGTCCACGGCCACGGCGAAGGCTCCCATGCGGAAGGGCAGCAGGCCGGGATAGCGGCGGAAGGTGCCCTCGGGGAAGATGAGGAGCGACTCGCCGGCGTTCACCGCGTCGAGCGCCTTGCGCGTCTCCGCCGCGCTCTGCGCGACGTCGAAGCGCTCCACGAAGAGGGTGCCGAGCCGCCGCAGCAGGACGCGGCTGATGAAGCTCGTCTCCAGCTCGCGTTTGGCCACGAAGGCGTGCTCCGGCGGCAGCAGCGCCGTCAGCGCGACGGCGTCCAGATAGCTCGCGTGGTTGGAGGCGACGATGCGCGGTCCCGCCGTGGCGAGATGCTCGCCGCCCTCCAGGCGCAGGGGAATGCCGATCCAACGGAAGAAGGAGCGGGCCGCGAGCCGCGCCACCCGGCGCCGCGCCGCCAGGCCGGGGGTCAGCACCACGGCGAGCCAGACGGGCACCGCGAACAGCGCCAGGGAGAGGGTGGCCCAGGCGATGTAGAGATCGCCGCCGAGCGAGCGGGCGCGCCGCGCCGCCTGCGCCTTGAAGCCGGAGAGGGCGAGGCGGACGATCTGCCAGCCCAGGGCCGCGCCGCCGCGGCCGCTGCGGCCGGACTCGAAGATCTCGCGCGCCGAGGAGCGGCGGACCTTGCCGCTGGAGGTCTTCGGTACGCCGTGCGGCGGCACCAGGGCCACCGCGTCGGCGGGCGTGCCGAGCAGGTCCACGGCGGCGTCCTGGATGGCCTGGCGCAGCTTCTCCCGCGCGGCTTCGTCGCGCTCGCGCGTCTCGGCCATCACCACCAGGCGCTCCGTGCCGGTGGCCGGATCCGGGCTGCCGAAGACGGCCACGCACCCTTTCCGCACGCCGGGGATGGCGCCGACGGTCTCCTCCAGCTCGTGGGGGTAGAGGTTGCGCCCGCCGCGGATGATGATGTCCTTGACCCGGCCGGTGATGTAGACCTCGCCGCCGGCGACGTAGGCGCGGTCTCCCGAATCGCGCCACTCGCCGCGCACCAGCGCCGCCGTGGCCTCGGGATTGCGGAAGTAGCCGCTCGTCGCCGAAGGCCCCTTGAACTCCAGCCGTCCCTCCCGCCGCTCGGCCAGCTCGTGGCCGCCGTCGTCGACGATGCGGATCTCGTGGTCCCGCAGCGGCACGCCGCAGGAGACGAAGCGCAGGGCGCCGGCGTCCCCGGCGTCGGCGGGGACGGCCTTGCCCGAGCGCTGGAACGCCTCGCGGTCCACAACGTCGACGAGCGGCGGCCGGCCGAGCGGCGGGAAGGCCAGGGCCAGCGAGCTCTCGGCCAGGCCGTAGACGGGCGCGAGAGCCCCGGGCCGGAAGCCGTAGCGGGAGAAGCGCTCGATGAACCGCCGCATGGCCTCGGGGCTCACCGGCTCGGCGCCGTTCAGGGCCATGCGCCAGGAGGAGAGATCGAGCCCCGCGATCTCCTCGTCGGAGATCTTGTTCAGACAGAGCTCGTAGGCGAAATTGGGCGCCGCCGAGAGCGTGCCGCGATGGCGGTGGAGCGTCCACAGCCAGCGCGAGGGACGGGCGAGGAACGTCAGCGGCGACATGAGGACGAGCGGCATGCCGAAGTAGAGCGAGCCCATCCAGCAGCCGATGAGACCCATGTCGTGATAGAGCGGCAGCCAGCTCACGACGACGTCGTCCGTCCGGATGTCCGCGCCCACGCCGATGGCCCGCAGGTTGGCCAGCAGGTTGGCGTGGGTGAGCACCACGCCCTTCGGGTTGCCGGTGCTGCCGGAGGTGAACTGGAGGAAGGCGACGTCCTCCTCGCGCACGGTGACCGCCGGCGGCGCGGGCGCGCCGGCGCTCAGCTCGGCCACGGTGACCACCCGCCGCAGGCCCGGGAGCTGGGCGCCGAGCAGGCGGGCCAGCGGCAGGACCTCGGGAAAGGTGACGAGCACCTCGGCCTCCGCCGTCTGCAGGATGCCGGCCTGGCGGCGGAGGTGGTCCTCGATCTGGCTCTTGCGCGCCGGCGGATAGAGCGGAACGGGGACGCCGCCGGCGATCTGGGCGCCGAAGAAGGCGGCGAAGTAGTCGAGCCCGGTGGGGAGCATGAGGCCCACGGCCTGGCCGGGACCGACGCCGAGGCGGTCGAGCCCGCCGGCCACGGCGCGGGCGCGCTGGAGCAGGCCGCCATAGGTCAGCTCCTCCGGTTCGCCTTCGCCCGGCAGGTAGAGGATGTGCCGCCGCCCGGGATCGCGGTGGGCGTGCCACTCGAGCACCTCCACCAGGCTGCGGGTGCGGTCCGGCGCCGCTTCGCCGGCCGAGAGAGGATCGGCGATCTCCAGCCGCGCCGGAGCGGCGGCGGGATGAGCGCCGAGGACGGCCTGCAGGAGATCCCGCGGCGTCTCCGCCGAGCCGAGGACGTCTTCGGCGAGGCGCACCCCGAACGCCTTCTCCAGGCGGGCGAGGAGCTCGATACGGCTCAGGCTGTCGAGCCCGAAGTCGCGTTCGAGAGAGGAGTCGAGCGCCAGCGACTGCCAGGACCTGCCCTGCGGCTGCAGCTCGCGCGCGAGGCCGCGGACGACGTCGAGCACCGTGGCGGCGTCGGGAGCCTCGGTCTGGGTCTTCTCGGCGAGCATGGATGGCGTCCTCTCCTGGCGAGAGGCGAGGAGAGGACGCTATCCGTGAAACGGCGGAAAGACAAGGAGACTAATCGATGTGCGGAATGGCGCTCAGGTACTCGTAGATGGCATGGATGTCGCGGTCGTTCATCTCCTTGAAGATCGGCCACGGCATGACCTGCAGGATCTCGCCCGGCTCGTCGGGATCGTGGCCGGTGCGGATGAGCTGCTTGTACTCCTTGAAGGTCAGGCCGGCGGGGAGCCCATGCTCGTCGGGCGTGATGTTGGCGGAGGTGACCGGCCCTTCATCGGAGGGGAACACCGTGCCGCCCGCGAGGTAACGGTCGACGTTGATCTGCTTGGGCTCGCCTTCGTACGGATTGCCGCCCGGCGCGTACGGCGGATTGGTATGGCAGTCGTTGCAGCCCGCCTGGGCATTGACGATGTAGCTTCCCAAGCCGACCAGGGTGCGGTCGCGGCCCTTCAGGTTCAGGTGGACCGGAGCGATCTGATAGCCCCGGAGCACCCGGGCCTCTTCGGTGTCGGCCGCGGGTCTCTTCTCCTGGGAAGCGGCGACCAGGATCAAGGCGAGCCCTGCCAAGGCGAGTGGGATCAATAAGGTCCTGACTCTCATTCCAACTACCCCCTTCCTTGCGTCCGTTCGTTGATCTGCTCTGCTGTTGCGCGAGGATGACTCCGGGCAGCGACGACCGCTGAAGCGAAAAACGGACGCAAGAACCAAGCCAGAACGCGCATATCATGGAGCGCGATGAT
>DATBGJ010000190.1:0-10286 GCA_036558045.1 Thermoanaerobaculia bacterium | reverse complement strand
CGAGCAGGCGTCCCTCCCAGCCCGACAAGTGGTCTCCCGTCAGCAGCGTCGCTTCGCCGCGGCAGTACTGGCGGATCACCTCGCGGCCGGTCTCCGCGTCGTATCGCCGATTGGCGGCGGCATAGGTGCCGAGCACCAGCGCCGCGGCGAGCGGCAACGCGACGAGCGGCAGCGTCGCGCGCCGGCGACAGCCGATGCGCGCTCGCGCCGGCGCCATCGCCAGCAGCAGGACGATGGGCAGCAGGAGGAGGCCCGAGAACTTGCTCGCGGCGGCGAGGCCCACTCCGGCGCCCACGGCGGCGGCGCGGCCGAGCGATGGCCGCTCCTGCCAGCGCAGCCCCGCGAGGAAGGTGGCGACGAAGCCGCAGGCCACGGCGGCGTCGGTGTGCAGCGACGAGAGCCACGGCACGAGGTTGAAGGAGAGCCCCATCATGGCCACCAGCAGCCAGCCGGCCAACGGCCCGCCGAAGCGGCGGCCGAGGAAGAAGCAGGCGACGAGCAGGGGAACGCCGAAGGCCGCGAGCACGATCCAGCGCCCGGCAACCGTCGCCTTCCAGATCTGCTCCGGCTGCCGGTGCATACGGTCCGAGGCGGCCACGGCTTCGCGCGGCAGCACCGGCGGCCAGAGCGCGGTTCCGCCCGCCAACACCGGCAGCGCCGCGACGAGCTTGACGAGCGGCGGATGCTCGAGGTTGTGGAGGTTCTGGCCGTGGACGAGGGCGTGCTGGCCGGCGAGGAGGTGCTGGGCGCCGTCGCCGGAGAGCGATTGACGATGGATGGCGGCGGCCTGCAGGCCGAGGATGGCCAGCGCCAGGGCCGGACCGGCCGCGTGGCGGCTGAGCCGGGCCAGCCGCACGGCCGCGGAGGGATCGGAATCGGACATTGCTCCTATGATCGCCGATCCCGCGGTTGGCTGACCGGCCCTGTTGGCATGAGACTCGCTAAGCGATACGCTTCGGGTCCGGTGCCGCCACCGGGGACGATCAAGCGCATGAGCACGAGACGGACGCCCACCGTATTCGTTTTGCTGGTCGCTATCGCCTTCGGGCTGAGCGCCGGGCCCCATCCTTGTCACGCGAAACCGTCCGCGCCGCCGGTGAAGGTCGCGGCGGGGCACGCCGCCTGCCATGGCGGCGCCGCCACGCCGAAAGCTCCTGCGCGGCACGGCCACGACTGTTGCGATCCGTCAAAGGCCGGCCACGCGCTCTGCGATCAGGCCTGCCAGGGGCCGGCCGTGCTCGGCATCGCGCCGGCTCTCTCCGCGGTCCGCGCTTTCAATGAGCTCGCGGCGGCCTTCCAGGACCGTCCGCTGCCGCTGTTCGTCGTCTCGATCGATCACGTTCCCCTGAGCTGAGCTCCGCCACGGTCTTGTAGCGGCGCCCGTGCCGTCTGGCCTTTCTGGTTCGGACGACATGGACGGCCACGGACTGCAACACGGACGGACAAAGGGGAAGATCGGTCATGAAACGAGGCAAGTTGTGCTTTGCGAGCGCCTTGGCGGTGCTCGTTTCGATCGCGGCGCCCGCAGTGGCGCAGCACCAGCATGAACATCCACCGGCGGCGCCGCAGCAACCGGCGCCGCAGCCTTCCGAGCCTCCAGCGCCGGCCGCGCCCCAGGAGCCCGCCGAGCACGAGATGCAGGGCATGCAGGAGCATGGAATGGAGGAGCACGGCATGCACGCGATGCCGGGGCTGCTCGGCCCGTACGGCATGTCGCGCGAGAGCTCGGGCACGGCGTGGCAGCCGGATTCGGCGCCGCACCGGGGGATCCACACCCGTCGCGGTCCGTGGGAGGCGATGCTCCACGGTTTCGCCAGCCTCGTCTACGACGATCAGGACGGCCCGCGGGGAGACGAGAAGACCTTCGGCCAGAACATGCTGATGGGCATGGCGAGCCGGCCGCTGGGGACGGGCCGGCTGGGTCTGCGCGCCATGCTCTCCGCCGAGCCGTGGACGATCGGCAGCGAGGGCTATCCGCTGCTCCTGCAGACCGGCGAGACGGCGGACGGCGTCACGCCGCTCGTCGACCGCCAGCACCCGCACGACCTGTTCATGGAGCTCGCCGCGACGTACAGCCGGCCGGTGGGGAGCGGCGGCGATTCGGTGTTCGTCTACCTGGGCCTGCCGGGCGAGCCGGCGCTCGGGCCGGCCACCTACATGCACCGCTTCTCGGGACAGGAAAATCCCGAGGCGCCGCTCGGCCATCACTGGCTGGACTCGACGCACATCACCCACGGCGTCGCCACGCTCGGCTGGATCCGCGGCAACGTCAAGCTCGAAGGCTCCCTCTTCACCGGCCGCGAACCGGACCAGAACCGCGAGGGAATCGAGAGCCCGAAGATGGACTCCTGGTCCCTGCGCGCCTCGTGGAACCCGACGCCGGGCTGGTCGTTGCAGGTGAGCCGTGGGCATCTGAACAGTCCGGAGCAGCTCGCGCCGGAGCTCGACACCGACCGCACGACGGCGTCGGCGACCTTCAACCGCCCGCTCAACGGCGGCAACTGGCAGACCACCTTCGCCTGGGGCCGCAACGCCAAGGACCCCGGCGAGACGACGGACGCGTTCCTGCTCGAATCCACGGCGAGCCGCGGCCGCCATACGCTGTTCGGCCGCGTGGAGAGGCAGGAGAACGACGAGCTGCTCGGGCACGGAGAGGAAGGGGAGATCTTCAACGTCGGCAAGGTCTCCCTCGGCTACATCTACGATTTCCAGCGCGGCGAGAGCTGGAAGGGAGGCGTGGGTCTCCTCGGCAGCCAGGCCCTGGTGCCGGGCGAGCTGGAGGAGACCTATGGGGATTCGCCGGTTTCCTGGATGGCGTTTTTAAGGGTGAGGCTGTAGGGTCGTCCTTTTGCGGAGCGGCGAAGACGCTTCCCTGCTGTGCTTACGGTCGGAAACCAGTCCCGTCGAACAATCCTTCGATGCGATCGCCGGCGGGCGAAGCCAGACTGTAGTGGCGCACCTCGCCGCGGGCGATCTGCTCGACGTCGACCTCCACCCCAAGAACAGGGACGGAGAGAGGAAAGAGCCTAGAAGTTGTAGACCGTGAAGACGCCGATCTCGTTGTACTTGCCCTTCTCCTTCGGGTTGGTCGAGCCGATGGTGCCGTTGCTCGTGCCCTGCGTGCCGCCCTCGACGTCGGCGTATTTGTAGACCAGCGAAGCCGCGAACGCCTTGTTCAGCGTCCACTGCAGGCCGGCGTTGTAGTAGGTCCACTGGAGGGCCGGCTTGAGGTCCTTGCTGGGGTCGGCCTGGTCGTAGCGGCCGAAGACGGCCCACAGCGGGTTGATCGTGAACTGGCCCCAGACCGACCAGCCGTCGGCCTTGTCCGTGGCGGTGGTGACGTTGTTCCAGTTCTTGGCCTGGAACCACTCGCCGCCGACCTTGAATTTGTCCGTGTTGTAGGCGACGAGCGCGTCCTGGCGGGTGGCGGTGTGCTTGGCCGGCGCGGCGTCGGTATCCTGGCCGCGCTTGCCGCTGTAGCCGCCGACGGCGAGGCTCAGTCCCTTGACGGGAGTGAAGGAGACGCGGCCTTCGAAGTCCACGCTCTTGCTACGCGTCGGGTTGCTGTAGCCGCGGCCGTTGCCGATCGTGAACTGGTAGCCCCAGAGGGGATTGGCGCCGAGGACGTGGAAGCCCCACTCCGCCGAGGTGCCGAAGCTCAGGTGATCGGTGATCACCGTCTCGAGGTAGCGCAGGCCGTAGACGCCTTCGACGTAAGGCACCCACGGCGTGTCGGCCGAGCCGAGGCGGAAGGTGGCCATCGGACTCTGCTTGTACTCGACGAACGCCTTCTTGACGAACACGTCGTAGCGGCGCGCGCCCTGGTCGCCGATGTCGGACTGGAACAGCGCGGACCACTTGGCGTCGAACTGTTGGGTGAAGGTGAAGTAGGTGCGTTTGACGTCGACGCCGACGCCGCTGTCGTTGCTCTCGACGCCGGTGGCCTCGTCCTTGTTGGACCTGCTGCTGACGTCGGCGTAGACGCGGATGCCGAACTTGGTGGCCGGGAAGGCGGCAGGAGTGGCCGGCTTCGGCGTCGGCCGCTCGTAGGCCGGCAGGTTGTGCTTGAAGAGGTAGAGGTCCATGGCCGTCTCGTTCTCGGCCACGATGGTCTCGCCGTCGGGGCCGGCGCCGAGGATGGTGACGGCCGTTCCCATGTCGCCGCTCTGCTCCCAGGAGTGGTACCGCTCCGGCGTGTTGAAGACGTAAATGCGGTTCTCGTCCGGCTTCGCCACCTCCTGGTAGTAGAGGCCCGTCACCTGCGCCATGGCGGCCGAGGCCGCCGACAGCGCCAGGACGAGCGCCAGGAGGCCAGCCTTGAACGTAGCCTTTCTGCGCATCCTGCTCTCCTTTTTGGATTCGATCTGATCGGTTCCGTCAGTTAGGGGATCGCCGTCGCGCGATGCGGACCGCGCTCCGGCGGAACAGACTCCTACTTCGATGCGGAGAGAGCGTAGAGAACCCGCCCTAGCGACTCTGCGACGCCTTTGTGACAGCCCTGCGACAGGCTTTTTTTCTGAAATGCAAATCGGAAGATCGGGTTGTCACGCCGCTGTCACATCGCGGTTGGCGCGCTGCCAAACCCGTCTGCGAGAGTGGCGCTCGCGGAACGGAGAACCGGTCCGCTCCGATGACAAACAAAGGAGAGATCATGAAGCGTAATCGCACGATGGCTCCGCTCGCGCTGGCCCTGGCCCTGTGCGGTAGCGGCGCCCTTTCGGCGCAGGCGGTGAAGGTCGACGCGGGAATCCCGGCCTACAACAAGACCAGCGGCGTCTCCGGCAACTTGAGCTCCGTGGGCTCGGACACCCTGAACAACCTGATGACGCTGTGGGCCGAGGGCTACAAGCGGGAGTACCCGAACGTCCGCATCCAGATCGAGGGCAAGGGCTCCTCGACGGCGCCGCCGTCGCTGATCCAGGGCACCTCGCAGCTCGGCCCCATGAGCCGTTTGATGAAGGCCGAGGAGATCGACGCCTTCGAGAAGAAGTACGGCTACAAGCCGACGCCGATCCGCGTCGCCGTGGACGGCCTCGCGGTGTTCGTCAACAAGGACAATCCCATCAAGGGCCTGACGCTGCAGCAGGTGGACGGCATCTTCTCCAAGGGCCACGCCTGCGGCGGCAAGTCGATCAACAACTGGGGCCAGGCCGGTGTGAAGGAGTGGGCCAACCAGCCGATCAGCCTCTACGGCCGCAACTCGGCCTCCGGCACCTACGGCTACTTCAAGGAGCACGCGCTGTGCAAGGGCGACTACCGCGACACCGTCAAGGAGCAGCCCGGGTCGGCGTCGGTGGTGCAGGGCGTCACCGAGGACAAGTTCGCCGTCGGCTACAGCGGCGTCGGCTACAAGACCTCGGGCGTGCGGGCGGTGCCCCTGGCGGCCAAGCCGGGCGGCGAGCTCGTCGAGGACACGCCGGAGAACATCCTGTCAGGAAGGTACCCGATCTCGCGCTTCCTCTACGTCTACGTCAACAAGGGCCCCAACAAGCCGCTCGATCCGCTGGTGCGCGAGTTCGTCAAGTACGTGCTCTCGCAGCAGGGCCAGACGGCCGTGGTCAAGGACGGATTCATCCCGTTACCCGGTAAGATCGTGCAGGAAGAGCTGGCCAAGCTCCAGTGACACGTTCGAGCCGAACTCCGAAGCGGCGTCTGATCGCCGACCGCGCCGCCCGCTGGATCGTCTCCGCGGGCGGCATCGCCATCATCGCCAGCGTCCTCGGCATCCTGATCTTCATCGTCCTCGAGGTCCTGCCGCTCACCTGCCCCGCCAAAGTCGAGCCGGAGCGCCGCGTAGTGGTTCCCGGCGCCGGCGCGATCGACGCCGTGCTCGCCGACGAGCACCGCTCGCACGTGGCGGTCCTCGACGAGCAAGGGAAGGTGCGCGTGGTGCGGTTGGGAGATGGGAAGGTGGTGTACGAGGCGGATCTGCTGGGAGAGGGGGAGAAAACAAGATTGGTCGGCGCCAACCTGCCCCCCGAGGCTCGCGCCTTCGCCGCGGCCACCAGCGACGGCCGCGTGATCCTCAAGAGCATGGGGTTCAGCGTCTCCTTTGAAGGCCAGCAACGTGTGGTGACGCCGGATACCAAGCCGCCGGTCTCCTTCGATCTCGATCCGCAGCATGGCCCGCTGGGGGCCTTCGCCGCGCAGCTCGGCGACGACGGCGGCGCCACCGCGGCGGCGGTGCTCGCCGGCGGCCGCCTGGCCGTGGTGCGGCGCGCCGTGGAGACGAACGAGATCACCGGCGAGACCACCGAGTCGCTGTCGCGCGCCGAGGTGGACGCGCCGGGCCGCGTCACGGCGCTGGTGATCGATGCCGATCAACGCAATCTCTACGGCGGCACGGCGGGGGGCGAGGTCCTCTGGTGGCCTTTGACCGACGGCCGGCCGGGCGATCTCCTGCGCGCCAACGCCGGCGCGCCCGTCACCGCGCTCAACCTGCTGCTCGGCGGCAGGTCCCTCGTCGTCGGCCAGGAGAACGGCGCCCTCTCCGTGTGGTTCGCCGTCGAGCAGGAGGACGAGAGCAAGCGGCTGCAGCGCATCCGCGACTTCCCTCGCCTGCCGGGCGCCGTCTCGCGCATCGCGCCGTCGCAGCGCGACAAGGGCTTCGTGGCCCTCGGCGGCGGCAGGATGGGGCTCTACTACTCGACCTCCGAGCGCACGCTGTGGACCGGCGCGGCGCCGGTGGCGAACGGCACGGCGCTCTTCTACACGCCGAAGGCGGACGGCGCCTTCGTCGGCGGCACCGGCCAGGTGGCCGAGGTGGCGATCCGCAATCCCCATCCGGAGGTGACGCCGCGCGCCCTCTTCGGCAAGGTCTGGTACGAGGGCTACGACAAGCCGGAGTACGTCTGGCAGTCCACCGGCGGCACCGACGATTTCGAGCCCAAGCTCTCGCTGACGCCGCTGCTCGCGGGCACGCTCAAGGGCACCTTCTACTCGCTGCTGCTGGCCATCCCGCTCGGCGTGCTGGGAGCGATGTACACGTCGCAGTTCATGCACCCGGCCTACAAGCGGTATCTGAAGCCGACGATCGAGATCATGGCCTCGCTGCCGAGCGTGGTGCTCGGTTTTCTCGCCGGCCTGTGGCTGGCGCCGCGCGTCGAGAAGGCGGTGCCGGCGCTGGCGCTGATGCTCGCCGTGCTGCCGCTCCTCATCCTGCTCGCCGGCTGGCTGTGGACGCGGCTGCCGCGGGCCTTCCGCGGCCGCTTCCCCGTCGGCACGGAGGCGATCCTCTTCGTCTTCGTGCTGGCGGCGGGGATCGCCCTCTGCTTCCGCCTCTCGCCGCCCTTCGAGCGCCTCGCCTTCGGCGGCGACTTCCAGGCCTGGCTGCTACGCACCACGGGGCTCGGCTACGATCAACGCAACGCCGTGGTGGTGGGGCTCGCCATGGGCTTCGCCGTCATCCCGATCATCTTCGCCATCGCCGAGGACGCCTTCTCCAACGTGCCGTCCAACCTGGTGGCCGGCTCGCTCGCGCTCGGCGCCGACCGCTGGCAGACGGTGACCCGCGTCGTGCTGCCCACGGCTTCGCCCGGCATCTTCTCGGGCGTCATGATCGGCTTCGGCCGCGCCGTGGGCGAGACGATGATCGTGCTGATGGCCACCGGCAACACGCCGATCATGTCGTGGAACCCGTTCAACGGCTTCCGCACGCTCTCGGCCAACATCGCGGTGGAGATCCCCGAGGCGCCGCACGGCGGCACGCTCTACCGCACCCTGTTCCTCGCCGGCCTGCTGCTGTTCGTCATCACCTTCCTCGTCAACACCGTGGCCGAGCTGGTGCGCCAGCGGCTGCGCGAGCGGTACTCCCACCTCTGATGGCCTCCTCATTCGGCGATCGCCGGCGGCGCTCCGCGGCCATCGGCCAGGCCCTGACGTGGCTGTGCGGCGGCGCGCTCGCCTTCAACCTCCTGCTGGTCATCGCCATCATGGTGCTGATGGCCGTCAACGGGCTCTCCTACTTCTGGCAGAAGGACCTCGTGCTCCTCGATCTCAAGGACGGGCGCAAGCTCCTCGGCGAGATCTGGGAGGTGGAGAAGGCGCCGGCGGCGCACGGCCAGCCCGCCATCGACCGCATGCGGATCAAGGTGGGCAACCGCGACGTGGGCGGCCTCGACTTCGCCTGGATCGACGCCAAGGACGTGGCGCAGCGCTCGCGGCCGCGGGAGGCGGTGCTGCTGGAGCGCCTGGAGTGGGGAAACTTCTACGGCACGTTCGACGAGCTGCGCCGCGGCGGCCAGGTGATCGCGCGCGGTCCTGCCGCCGTGGCGAAGGCCTTCGGCCCCCTGCACGAGCAGAAGGTGGCAGAGCGCGAGCGCATCGAGGACCTGGAAAAGGGCGAGATCGGCGACGTCGACTACGAGATCGAGCGGCTGCGGCTCGCCGAGAGGAAGCTCGACTTCGAGAAGCTCTCGCCCGCGGAACGGCAGCGCCGCAAGGCGGAGATCGGACGCGAGCTGGCGGCGCGGCAGGCGCGCTACGAGGAGCTGGCCGCGCGGCTGGCGAAGATGCGGGAGGCCTTCCAGGCCGAGACCCTGGTCATGCGCACGGCGGCCGGCGAGAGCAAGGAGATGCCGCTGGGCACCGTGGTGCGCGCCGTCGCGCCCGACGCCATGGGCGGCCTGGCGAAGACGCGCCTCTACCTGGCGCGCGGCTGGGAATTCGTCAGCGCCGAGCCGCGCGAGTCCAACACCGAGGGCGGCATCTTCCCGGCCATCTTCGGCACGGTGATGATGGTCTTCCTCATGGCCTTCGCGGTGGCGCCGCTCGGCGTGCTGGCGGCGCTCTACCTGCGCGAGTACGCCAAGCAGGGCTTGCTGGTGCGCATCGTGCGCATCGCGGTCAACAACCTGGCGGGCGTGCCGTCGATCGTCTTCGGCATGTTCGGCCTGGCCTTCTTCGTCTACCTGATCGGCGGCTCGCTCGACCGCCTCTTCTATCCGGAAAACCTGCCGGCGCCGACCTTCGGCACCGGCGGTATCCTGTGGGCGGCGCTGACGCTGGCGCTGCTCACCGTGCCGGTGGTGATCGTGGCCGCGGAGGAGGGCCTGGCGGCCGTGCCGCGCATCGTGCGCGAGGGCTCGCTGGCGCTCGGCGCCACCAAGTTCGAGACCATCCGGCGCGTGGTGGTGCCGGCGGCGGCCCCGGGCATCCTGACCGGCATGATCCTCGCCATGGCGCGCGCCGCCGGCGAGGTGGCGCCGCTGATGATCGTCGGCATGGTGAAGCTCGCGCCCGCGCTGCCGGTGGACGGCCAGCCGCCCTTCGTCCACTTCGAGCGCAAGTTCATGCACCTGGGCTTCCACATCTACGACGTCGGCTTCCAGAGCCCGAACGTCGAGGCCACCACGCCGCTGGTCTTCGCCACCGCCCTGCTGCTGATCCTGGTGGTGACGGTGATGAACCTGGTGGCCATCGCGTTGCGCAACCACCTGCGCCGCAAGTACGCCGGGAGCGCCGTATAGATGGACAAACCCGATCCGGCGCTCGATCCGGGCATCGAGAATCCCATCCTGCACATCGACGACCTGTCGCTCTGGTACGGCGAGAAGCAGGCGCTGAACGACATCACGATGAAGATCCCGGAGAAGCGGATCACGGCTTTCATCGGCCCCTCCGGCTGCGGCAAGTCGACGCTGCTGCGCTGCATCAACCGGCTGAACGATCTGATCGACGGGGTGCGGGTGGACGGCGACATCCTCTTCGAGGGCGGCAGCATCTACGATCCCAAGCTGGACATCAACGCCCTGCGCAAGCGCATCGGCATGGTGTTCCAGAAGTCGAACCCGTTCCCCAAGTCGATCTACGAGAACGTGGCCTACGGCCCCAAGATCCAGGGGATCAACCGCAAGCGGGAGCTCGACGGGATCGTCGAGCGCAGCCTGCGCGGCGCCGCGCTGTGGGACGAGGTGAAGGACCGGCTCGACGACAGCGCCCTGGGCCTCTCTGGCGGCCAGCAGCAGCGCCTGTGCATCGCGCGGGCGATCGCGGTCGAGCCCGAGGTGATCCTGCTCGACGAGCCCTGCTCGGCGCTCGACCCCATCGCGACCGCGAAGATTGAGGAGCTCATCCACGAACTGCGCGGCCGCTACGCGATCGCCATCGTCACTCACAACATGCAGCAAGCGGCCCGAGTGTCGCAGCGGACCGCTTTCTTCCATCTCGGCGAGATGGTCGAATATGGCAAAACGTCGGAAATCTTCACCAATCCGCACGAACAGCGGACCCAGGACTATATCACTGGCCGATATGGCTGATCGGAGCAGAATCCATGCAGCAGGTTA
>DATBGJ010000189.1:0-3315 GCA_036558045.1 Thermoanaerobaculia bacterium | reverse complement strand
CCCTCTCTCCCACCGCACACCCGACCCCTGGGAGAGAGGGGGTTGGAAAAAGCAAAGACTACTTTCTTGTTCTTTCATCTCCCTCCTCTCCCCGGGTGGGCGGGTGTGAGGTGGGAGAGGAGGGCCGGGGAGGTGAGGGTCTGGCACCTTTCTTGCCTAAAGAGGAGCCGAGGAGGTACGCCTATGCGAACCATGAAGATCTCCCCGGTGGTCAGTGTCATGCTGATCGCGTTGCTGTTGGCGATGGTGCCGGCGCCGCTCCTGCTGGCCCAGGAGTCGGGCGGTGGCGGCGGCGGATCCGCAGGCCAGGGTGGAGGAGGCGGCGGAGGCACGAGCACTACGACCACGACCACCACCTGGTACGCGAATCCGACCTGGATCATCATCGGAGTCGTCGTGCTGATCCTGCTGATCGTGCTGGTGGTCGCGGCCTCGCGCGGCGGCGGCACGACCGTGATCAAGGACTGACCGTTTCGCTAGGGAAGCTCGGGCGGGCCCGGCTGCTTCTTGCGGCGGAAGCGGACGGCCCGCCGCGTCTTGGCGGACCTGTGGCGATGCGCCTGGACGACGATCCTCACCAGGCCGAGGCCGCCCGGCCCGGTTCTCCCCACGGAATCCAGGAATCTCACCATGGCCTCCGTCCACTCGCGGTCGCGCGCCGTCCGTGAGTCATAGAGGTCCATGAGCACGGCGGGAGAAGGGCGGGTCTCGCTGCGGGCGATGAGCTCGTCGGTCGCGACGCCCTCCCTCTCGGCTCGCTCCCGAAAGTGATTGAAGCGGAAGATCGCGTAGGCCAGATCCCAGATCTCGATCGGATCGCGCTGCAGCACGCCGGCGAGCTTGAAGATCGTCTCGTCGCTCATGCCGCGGCGGCCGCTCTCGTATTGATTCATCGTGTTCGGTTCGACGCCGACCTCCTGCGCGAGCTCCTTCTGATTGAGGTCCGCGCCCTCGCGCAGCATGGCCACCGCCTTGCCGAGGTGCTCATCGCCGAAGAACATGCGCGCATGTTAGAGACATCGTCCACGAACCTCAATTCAACGAGTGCGTAACGGGAAGTTACAAGATCCGGGTAATCTGCTCGGAATGTGTCAGATTTTCCGTCAGTCCGTAGAGATCGGCCCTTCGCAAGATCTGATGCGTGAAGTTCGTTGATCTCTCCAGGCGATCTCCGGAATCTGATACGTCATGCTTTCGGGAGATGCCCCGTTTTCCGCCGCCGGAGGCGAAGTATCGCCGGAGCGGTCCAGAATTTTCGATTCAAGGTTTTTCGATCGATTTTTCGCGGCGCCGCACGGCGGCTTTCAGCCACAGGAAGCCGATCGCCAGGAAAGGCACCAGATAGACCACCAGCCCGATGGGCCCGATGGTGCCGTCCGGCGTGGCCTCGACCTCGGCGGCCAGCGTGCCGCCTCCCTCGCTGCCGTCGAGCCGGACGCGGACGCGCCACATGCCGCCGTGCGCGAACGGCACGGCGGCGAAGTAGCGCGCGCCTTCGTCGACGGGCTGGGACGTCGCTTCGAAGACGGTCTCGCCGTGCATCCCGGACGCCGGTTGCACGCCGACGCTCACCCGGGTTCGCGCCGGCAGGTTGCGGCCCTCCGGGGCCTTCAGGATCACGAAGAACGTTCCCGTCCCGATGTCCGGATCGGTCCACACGGAGGCGATGTAGGGGCCGGCGTGGCGGTCGACGAGGATCGGGAACGGCGGGCCCTGGTGAGCGCCGGCCGGCCACGGCAGACCGAGGGCGAGGAAGGCGAGGAGGGGAAGCCGGCGGCCGCATCGCACCGGGTCACCCTCCCAACATGTTCGTGGCCCTCATCTCCATGGGCTGGAAGAGCAGCCACAGGGCGGCGAGGAAGAGCAGGAGGCAGAGGCCGGCCCACGGCGCGAAGGCGCGCACCTTTCGCGCCGGATGGTCGCGTTCGGCGATGCGGTAGGCGGCGAGCAGCGAGCCGAGCAGGCCCAGGCCGAGGAAGCCGATCTCCAGCGGGCGGACGTACATGGGCGACAGGCCGCCGAGGCCCCAGCGCGGCGCGCCGAGCCACGGCAGGCCGAGGTCCGCGAAGGCGCTCTGCGCCACCGGCACGAAATTCCAGAAGCCGGTGAGCAGATGGAAGCAGTAGTGCGACAGCCAGACCCCGAAGCCGAGGGGGACCAGGGCGTAGGAGAAGCGCGTCGCCACCAGCAGCAGCGGCTCCTTGGTGCCGGCTCCCCGGCGCGTCAGCCAGGCGGCCAGGCCGAGGAGCAAGAGGGGCTCCAGCCCGAGGATCCAGAGGAAGAGGGTGCCCAGCACCACGGACTCATGGCGCGTGCCCATCGCCCCGGCCAGCCAGCTCTCGACGGCATAGACCGGGCTCACCATGCCGAAGGCGTTCAACAGCGCGCCGAAGGTGAAGACCAGCGCCAGCGCCGCCAGGTCCTTGCGCTTGGAGAACCGTCCGAGGCCGGATCGCCGCGGATCGATCCACAGCTCGCTGCCCGGCAGCCGCGTCGTCAGGGCGACGTTGTCGTGCGGGCAGGCGTGGACGCAGTCCAGGCAGAACGTGCAGTCCATGTTGCCCGTCTTCCGCGGCTGGAAGAGCGCCAGCTCGCAACCGCGCTGCAGCACGACGGCGGGATCCTGCGGATCGCGGGTGCCGCGGATGCAGTCGAACGTCTCGCAGCGGGCGCAGACGTCCGGATCGCCGACCGCCACCTCGAGGGGTGACAGCGTCGAGGCGGCGAAATTGAACTGGCCGATGGGGCAGACCCACTTGCAGAACGAGGCGTTGCGGAACACGCCGTCGACGGCCAGGGCGCCGGCGAAGTAGGCGAGGATCAGCCAGGCCGTCCACCACGGCGAGCTCCACAGGTCGAACAGCTCGTAGAGGAACAGGATGAGGACGAACAGGCCGATGGCGAGCCACTTGCTGCGCAGCCGCCGCGGCCAATGCCGCACCGGCCGGAAGAAGCGCCGGGCGATCTCGCGCGGCAGCATGAAGGGGCAGGCCATGCAGAACAGGTTGCCCGCGGCGAGGAGCGCGAGCACCAGCACGCCCCGGTAATGCACCCAGGTCAGCACGGTCGCCAGGTTCTGCGGCGCCAGTTGGGGGCCCAGCAGGCCGTGGGCGATCATCGCCAGCGCCACGGCGAACAGGGGGATCTGCATCGCCGTCCGCGCGTGACGCCAGCGCAGGAAGCGATGAAGCAGCGCGGCCACGGCGGTTCGCGGGCGCGCTTCAGGCCGTCGCCGCGTGCGGCTGAAAGGCGCACGAGCAGCGCATGTGTACCGCGTCCCCCGAGGGCGGGAACATGTGGAAGTACATGCCGATG
>DATBGJ010000188.1:0-1539 GCA_036558045.1 Thermoanaerobaculia bacterium | reverse complement strand
CGTGGCGGCCGGGGGACGCTCCGGCCGCCGCGCGGTGTTCTCTGAAAACTGATGTGGGTGTGCCGGCGGTGTACACTCCCCTCCGAACGCCTCGCGAGGAGGAAACCTCCCTTGGCCGCTCCGGACCCCGCCGAAGCCCCGGAACCACTCTCCGCCGTGGACCACGCCTGGTTGCGGATGGACGATCCGACCAACCTGATGATCATCAACGGCTGCCTGGTGCTCGAGCGGGCCCTGGACCGGGAACGCCTGAAGGCCCTGTTCCGCCGGCGCCTGCTGCCGATCCGGCGGTTCCAGCAACGGGTGGTGCGCCGCGGCGGCCGGATCTTCTGGGAGGCCGATGCCGGCTTCGACCTCGACTATCACGTGGCCGAGGCCGACCTGCCGGCTCCCGGCGACGACGGCGCGCTGCGCGCGGTGGTCAGCGCGCTGATGAGCGAGCCGCTCGACCTGGACCGCCCGCTGTGGCGGTTCCACCTCATCGAAGGCTACAAGGGCGGCAGCGTCATCATGGGCCGCCTCCACCACTCGATCGGCGACGGCATGGCGCTGCTGCTCGTGCTGCTCTCTCTCACCGACCGGACGCCCGGCGAGGAGGCGCTGGAAGATCCCCACAATCCGTTCCTGGACCTCTTCCAGCGGCCGCCGCGCGGCGTCGAGGCCGCCAAGGATCTCGCCGCGCAGATCATGCCGGACGGCATCCGCCTGCTGGAGCAGACGGCGGCGGCGTTCCAATCGCTCGGCCCTTTCAAGACCGGGGTGGTGTCGACCGGGGCGTTCGCGCGGCTGGTGGCGCGGCCCTCCGATCCCAAGACGCGGTTCAAGGGCGCGCTCGGCGTCGAGAAGCGGGTGGCCTGGTCCGAGCCGGTGCCGCTCGACGACGTCAAGGAGGTGGGCCGGCGGCTCGGCGGCACCATCAACGACGTCCTGGTCTCCGCCATGACCGGCGGCCTGCGGCGCTATCTCGACCGCCACGGCGAGCGGGGGCACGGCCTGAGCTTCCGCGCCGTGATGCCGGTGAACCTGCGGTCGCTGGAGCGGATGTCCGAGCTGGGCAACCGCTTCGGGCTGATCTTCCTGTCGCTGCCGCTGGGCGAGGACGACCCGGTGTCGCGCCTCGCGGAGCTGCGGCGGCGGTCGCAGGCGCTCAAGCGGTCCGCGGAGCCGGTCGTCGTCTACGCCATCCTGCGGCTGATGGGGGTCGTGCCGCTCGCCGTGCAGAAGCTGGTGGTGAAGATCTTCGGCACCAAGGCGACGGCGGTGATGACCAACGTGCCCGGCCCGCGGGAGGTGCTGCGCCTCGCCGGCGTGCCGATCCAGGAGATCTTCTTCTGGGTGCCGCAGTCGGGGAAGCTGGGCCTCGGCATCAGCATCATCAGCTACGCCGGCCACGTGCGGCTCGGCCTCGCCTCGGACGCCGGGCTGGTGCCCGATCCGGAGGTGATCGTGGAGGGGTTCCACGCGGAGCTGGCGGCGCTGCGGGAACGGGCCCTCACTCCCTAGCCCCTTCTCCCGCTCCCTCCCTGTCTGCCCTCCGAA
>DATBGJ010000187.1:0-7652 GCA_036558045.1 Thermoanaerobaculia bacterium | reverse complement strand
TGGCTGCTGCCGCGCGATTTCTACGTGGCGAGCGACATCAATCCGCACTATCTCGGTTATCTGCGGAACCTGTCGTTGGGCAAGCCGTATCTCGAAGTGGCGCACATCGATCTGGAGGAGCCGCGGGACTTCGCTCCCTGGGCGGGGCGCTTCGACACGGTGGTCTGCCTGAACGTGCTGGAGCACGTGCGCGATCCCCTCGCCGCGCTGCAGAACATCCACGACGCCCTCCAGCCCGGCGGCCTGGCGATCCTCTACGTGCCGCAGGGGCAGCAGCGCTATTCCAGCCTCGACGAGGTGCTGGGCCACCGCTGCCGCTACTCGAAGGAGTCGCTGAGCGAGGAGCTGCGGTCGCGGGGCTTCGAGGTCGAGACGCTGCGCGACTTCAACCACTTCGGCGTGCCCGGCTGGTTCCTCAACGGCAAGTTGCTCCGGCGGCGCCACTTCAGCCGGGTGCAGCTCAAGATCTTCAATACCCTGGTGCCTCTCATCCGCCGGGTGGACGGCGCCTTCCCGTGGAGCGGGCTCGGCATCATCGCGGTGGCGCGGCGGACATGAGCGATCACGCGCCGGGTGCCGTCTGCATCACGGGTGGGGCCGGTTTCATCGGCTCCCATCTGGCCGACGCCTTTCTCGCCGCGGGACGGCGGGCGGTGATCGTCGACGACCTGTCGGGCGGGCGGCGCGAGAACGTGCCGGAAGGCGCCGAGCTGCACGTTCTGGATATCCGGTCTCGTGAGGCGGCTGAGCTGGTAAAGGAGTCGGGGATTGAAGTGCTTGTCCATCACGCGGCGCAGATGGACGTGCGGCGCTCGGTGGAGGATCCGGTCCACGACGCCAGCGTCAATCTGCTCGGCGGGCTGAACCTCCTGGAGGCGGCCCGCCGCGGTGGCGTACGGCAGGTTCTGTTCGCCTCCACGGGCGGCGCCATCTACGGCGAGCAGGAGGTCTTTCCCGCCGCGGAGGACCATCCGGCGCGGCCGGTCTCGCCCTACGGCGTCTCCAAGCTCGCCTTCGAGCGCTACCTCTACTACTACCACGTCGCCTACGGCCTCGACGCCACCTGCCTGCGCTACGCCAACGTCTACGGCGAGCGGCAGAACCCGCACGGCGAGGCGGGCGTGGTGGCCATCTTCCTCGACCGCCTGCTGGCCGGCCAGACCGCCACCATCAACGGCTCCGGCCTGCAGACGCGCGATTACGTGCACGTCTCGGACGTGGTGCGGGCCAATCTCGCCGCGGCCGGCAGGCCCGGCTTCCACGTCTACAACGTGGGCACCGGCGTCGAGACCTCGGTGGTCGAGCTCTACCGGGAGCTGGCCCGCGCGCTGGGCAGCGAGCGCGAGGCGCGGCACGGCGCCGCCAAGCCCGGCGAGCAGCAACGCTCCGCGGTGGAAGCCGGCCTCATCCGCCGCGAGCTGGGCCTGCCGCCGCCGCTGCCGCTGCGCGACGGGCTGGCGCGCACGGCGGCGTGGTTTCGCGAGAGACGATCAGCCCTTCCCGCTCAACAGCTTCCGTAGAGGCTTGCCGCCGAGGAAGAACTCGGCCTTGGTCACGTCGCGGAACTGGGTGGCCGTCTCGGTGAGCTGCTCGAGCACCCGTGAGCCGTCGCATTCGCCGCCGAGCTCGAGATAGCCGCCGAGGTCAATGCGCGCCTTGCCGCCGCTGCGCTCGATGCGCTCGATCCTCAGCGGCGAGTTGGCGAGGGAGTTGTAGAAGCCGGCGTTCTGATGTTGCTGGCCGGCGTCGAGCAGAGCCTCCAGCGAACCCTGAAGAGCCGGGGTGGGGACGGGCAGCTCGACCTCCAGCGCCTCCAGCCTGCCGCCGCAGCCGATCTCCGGCCCCGTGGCCTTGCCGCGCTCGATCGAGACGAGAAAGATCCGCGCCTTGCGCGTGCGCGCGCCTGCACTGAGGCTCTGCGGCGGCATGTCCGCGCGGTTGCAGGCGGAGAAGGACAGCAGGGACAGCAAGGACAACAAGGACAGGATTCTCATTCTTCTGATCTTTCCCAGACTTCGAAGCTGTAGGCGAGAGGGATTTCCGCCGTGGCCGCGTGGTCTTCCCGCTCCACCAGCCGCCACGCCGACTCGTCGAACTCCGGAAAGAACGTGTCGCCGGGAAAGTCCTGGCCGATGCGCGTCAGGTAGAGCCGGTCGGCGCGGTCCAGCGTCTGGCGGAAGACGTCCTCGCCGCCGGCGACGAACACCTCGTCTCCTTCCGCCCGCGCCAGGGCCTCGTCGATCGAGCGCGCGACGAGGACGCCGGGCGGCGCGTAGCCCTCGCGGCGCGTCACCACGATGGTGGTGCGCCAGGGCAGAGGTCCCCTGAGCGTCTCGAAGGTCTTCCGTCCCATGATCAGCGTGCGGCCCGTGGTGAGGGCCTTGAAGCGCCGCAGGTCGGGGGGCAGGTGCCAGGGCAGGCCGTTGCCGAGGCCGATGGCGCGGTTCTTCGCCATCGCCGCGATCAGCGACACCTTCATACGGCGATCGGCGCCTTGATCGCCGGATGCGGGGCGTAGCCGCTCAGGGTGAAATCGTCGTAGGTGAAGTCGAAGAGCGACTTTCGGTCCGGGTTGAGCGTCATGCGCGGCAGGGGGCGGGGCTCGCGGGTGAGCTGGAGCCGCGCCTGCTCGAGATGGTTGAGATAGAGGTGGGCGTCGCCGAGCGTGTGGACGAAGTCCGCCGGCTGGAGACCGCAGACCTGGGCCACCATCATCGTCAGCAAGGCGTACGAGGCGATGTTGAACGGCACGCCGAGGAACACGTCGGCGCTGCGCTGGTAGAGCTGGCAGGAGAGGCGCCCCTCGGCCACCCAGAACTGGAAGAGGGCGTGGCAGGGGGGGAGCGCCATGGCGTCGATATCCGCCGGATTCCAGGCGCTGACGACGAGCCGGCGCGAGTCGGGATTCGTCCGGATCTGCTCCAGCACCTTCGCGATCTGGTCGATCGAGCCGCCGCCGGGCGCGGGCCAGGAGCGCCACTGGGCGCCGTAGACCGGTCCGAGGTTTCCCTCCTCGTCGGCCCATTCGTCCCAGATCGTGACGCCGTGCTCGTGGAGGGAGCGGACATTGGTGTCGCCGGCGAGGAACCACAGCAGCTCGTGGATGATGGAGCGCAGGTGCACCTTCTTGGTGGTCAGCAGCGGGAAGCCTTGCGCGAGGTCGAAGCGCATCTGGTAGCCGAAGATGGAGAGCGTGCCGGTGCCGGTGCGATCGGATTTCTCGACGCCGTGATCCAGGATGTGGCGGAGGAGGTCGAGGTAGGCCCGCATGCGGAAATGGAATCTAGCATGAGGGTGGTTCACGATATGATGCCTGCGCGCCGCCGGGCGCCGAGAAGGAGGGGAACCGATGAGAAGGAGCGGCTGTCTGATCGCCGGCCTGGTCGTGCTGGGCCTGGCTGTGGTCTTCGGGCTGTACCTCGTGGGCGTCTACAACGGCCTCGTCGGGGCCCAGCAGAACGTCGAGACCGCGTGGGCAAACGTGCAGAACGTCTACCAGCGCCGGGCCGACCTGATCCCCAACCTGGTGGCCACCGTCAAGGGCGCCGCCAACTTCGAGCAGACGACGCTCCAGCAGGTCATCGAGGCTCGCAGCAAGGTCGGTCAGATCACGCCGCAGGCCACGGCCGAGATCCTCAACGATCCCCAAAAATTCGCGCAGTTCCAGCAGGCGCAGGACCAGCTCTCCTCGGCCCTCAACCGCCTGATGGTGGTGGTGGAGCAGTATCCCCAGCTCCAGGCCGTGCAGGCTTTCCGCGACCTGCAGGTGCAGATCGAGGGCACCGAGAACCGCATCGCCGTCGAGCGGCGCAACTTCAACCTGGCGGCCCAGGACTACAACACCCGCATCCGCCGCTTCCCCGCCGCCCTCTTTGCCCGGATGATGGGTTTCCAGCCCAAGGCCTACTTCCAGGCAGCTCCCGGGGCGGAGACGGCGCCGAAGGTGGATTTCGGGACGCGGTAGGCCTGGAAGTCCTCGGCAACAAAAGGGACACTAGGGACACCAAAGACATCAGGGACGCGAAGGCCTCCCTGTCCTTGGTGTCCTTGCCGTCCCTGGAGTCCTTTCAAACCAGAAGAGCCGAGCCCCCCTAGACAGGAATACGCGCCTGCCGTATACGTTCCCATTGAAGGAAATGATGAGATCGATCGGCGCCGTTCTCCTCGTTCTCGCCTGTTTGCCGCCTTTCGCGGGCTGCTCGGGGCCGGGAGCGCGCGCCGAGGGCGCCGCCAGCGGCGAGCTGACGGTCCGCCGGGGCACCTTCCGGCAGCGGATGCTGCTCACCGGCGAGCTGGCGGCCGAGCGGGGAGAGGCCCTCGTGGTGCCGCGCACGAGCTCCTTTCAGATCGCCATCCGCTGGATGGCCGAGGACGGCACGCTGGTGAAGGCCGGCGATCCGGTAGTCTCCTTCGACAACTCCCAGTTCGCCTCGGACCTGGAGGAGAAACGCCTCTCCGCCTTCGACGCCGGCAGCGATCTCGAGGGTGCCGTCGCGCAGTCGAAGACGACCGCCGCCGAGAGGCGTTTTGCGGTGGAGAAGGCGCGCTCGGAGGTGGAGAAGGCGCGCATCGCCGCCGCGGTGCCGAAGGACCTCCTCTCCCTGCGCGAGTACCAGGAGCGCCAGCTCACCCTCGAACGCGCGCAGGCCGAGCTGGCCAAGGCCGAGGAGGACCTCGCGGCGCAAGGGCGGGGGAGCAAGGCGGACGTGCAGATCCAGCAGATCTCGCTGGAGAAGACGCGGCGCGAGATCCACATCTCCGAAGAGGCCATCGACGCCCTCAACTTGCGCGCCCCCCGCGACGGCATGGTGCTGGTGGGCGATCATCCCTGGGAAGGACGCAAGCTGCAGGTGGGCGACACCGTCTGGGTGGGCATGACGGTGGCGACGCTGCCCGATCTCTCCTCGATGGTCGTCGAAGCCAATCTCTCCGACGTCGACGACGGCCGTATCGCTCCGGGCATGGAGGCCGTCTGCATCCTCGACGCCTATCCGGGCGTGACGTACCGCGGCCGCGTGACGGAGATCTCGCCGGTGGCGCGGGAATCGCGGCGCAACCTGCTGCTGCGCTACTTCCCGGTGCGGATCGCGCTGGAGAAGGCCGACCCGCGCCGCATGCGTCCCGGCATGTCGGCGCGCGTCGAGGTGCTGGGGCCGGAGGTGAAGAACGCGTTGCTGGTGCCGCGCGGCGCCCTGGACCTCTCGGCGGTGCGGCCGCGGGTCCTCCTCGCGGCAGGCGGCGCCGCCGAGGTGCGGCTCGGCCCCTGCTCGGCCGACGAGTGCGTGGTGGAGAGCGGCGTGCTGGCCGGCACGCGGCTGCGCGGCCGTGACGGGAGGAGCGGATGAGCCCCCGCCAGCGGCGGCTCACCCGCTTCGCGGCGAGCGGCATGGCGCTGCTGGCCGCGGCCGTCGTCCTCTGGCTGGTGGCCGGTAGGGCCGCGGCTTCGGCGGGCGGTGAATGGGCCGAGGTGCGGCGCGATCACCTGGTGGTGAGCGCGCCGGTCTCGGGCACCCTCTCCTCCGTGCAGGCGCTCCACCTCGGCCCGCCGCAGGTGGCGAACGTCTGGGAATACAAGATCGCTTTTCTCGCTCCCGAGGGCCGGCAGGTGCGGCCTGGAGAGCCGGTGCTCGGCTTCGACACCTCCGAGCTCGAGCGCCAGCTCGGCGACAAGATGGCGGAGCGCGATTCGGCGCAGAAGGAGCTGGAGAAGCGGCAGACGAACCTGGAGATCGATCTCCGCGACGAGAAGCTGCACCTGGCCGAAGCCGAGGCCCGCCAGCGGCGCGCCGCGCTCAAGGTGCAGGTGCCGGCGGAGCTGGTGGCCTCCAAGGAGCTGGCGCAGTCGCGGGAGGACCTGGCGCTCGCCAATCGCGAGATCGCCTACCTGCGCGAGCGCCTCCGTCTGGAGACCCTGCAGGGGAACGCCGAGATCGGCGCCCTGGCCAAGCGGCGGGACCGCGCCGCCGGCCGCGTGCGCGAGATGGAGGACGCCATCCGCCTGATGACCGTGACGGCGCCGCGCGCCGGCACGGTGGTCTACGCGGCCAACGATCAGGGCGAGAAGAAGAAGGTGGGCGACTCCTGCTGGCGGGGACAGTCGGTCCTCGAGATCCCCGATCTGCGCAGCATGCGCGCCGAGGGCGAGATCGACGAGGCGGACGCCGGCCGCGTCGCCGCCGGCCAGCGCGTGGTGCTGCGCCTGGACGCCCATCCCGACGACGTCTTCCAGGGCCGCGTACGCGCGATCGGCGGCTCGGTGCGCAGCCGCTCGGAGGCCAATCCGCTCAAGGTGGTGAAGCTGGAGATCGATCTCGACCGCACCGATCCGCAGCTCATGCGGCCCGGCATGCGGTTCACCGGCACGGTGGAGATCGAGCGCGCCACGTCCGTCCTGGTGGCTCCCGCCGAGACGGTGTTCAACCGGCCGGAAGGCCCGGTGGTGTACCGCCGCCAGGGCTGGGGCTACGAGGAGGTGCACCCGATGCTCGGACGGCGCAACGAGCGGCTGGTGGAGATCGTCCGCGGGCTGGAGCCGCGGGACCTGCTCTCGCGGCGGGATTTCGGGGAGGAGGAGCGATGAAGGCCGCGCGGGTGGTCCCCGCCGCCGCCGCCCTGGCAGCGCTGATCGCCCTCGGGGCTTTCCTGCCGCTCGCGCGCTCGAGCGGCGGCGACGTGCCGGTGCTCGTCCTCGCGCCGCAGGACTTCGTGCGCCAGGTGCCGGCCCAGGGCAACCTCCAGGCGGTGCGCGCCACTCCCGTCGCCTCGCCGATGGGAGTGCGGGGTCCTTTCCGCATCGGCTGGGTGGCTCCCGACGGCTCGCGCGTCAAGCGCGGAGACGTGGTGATCCGCTTCGATCCCAGCACCCTGGAGAAGCGGCTCACCGACGCCGAGGACGACCTGCGGGAGACGCGGCTGCGCATGGAGAAGGAGAACGTCGAAGGCCTCGCGGAGGTGCGCAAGCTGGAGCGCGACGCGGCGATGGCGCGCAGCGAGCTCGCCAACGCCCGCCAGTTCCAGAAGAAGGACGACGTCATCTTCTCCCGTCACGACATCATCGAGTCGGAGATCGATCAGGATCTCGCGCGCGAGCGCGAGGCCCACGCCCGCGACACCCGGCGCACGCGCGCGCGGCTCTCCGGCACCGAGACCGCCCTGCTGCAGATCCAGATGCGCCAGGCGGACGCCAAGATCCAGCAGGCCCGGCAGGCCCTCCAGGCCCTCACCGTGGCCGCGCCGCACGACGGCGTTCTCATCCTCAAACGCGACTGGCGCGGCGAGCCCACCCGCGTCGGCGACAACGTCTGGAACGGCCAGCCGCTGGCGGAGATCCCGGACCTCTCCACCATGCAAGCCGAGGTCTACGTGCTGGAGGCGGACGCCGGCGGCCTGAAGCCGGGCCGTCCGGCGACGCTGGTGGTGGAGTCCGCGCCCGAGGTCACCTACCAGGCCCGCATCGCGCGCGTCGATTCGCTGGCCAAGCCGCGCATTCCGGGCTCGCCGGTGCAGTACTTCGCCGTCACGCTGGAGCTGGCCCGCACCGATCCGCGCGTGATGAAGCCCGGCCAGCGGGTCAAGGCGACGCTGTTGCTCGAAGAGCGCCGGGGCGCCCTCCTGGTGCCGCGGCAGGCGGTGTTCGATCGCGAGGGCCGCTC
>DATBGJ010000186.1:0-9868 GCA_036558045.1 Thermoanaerobaculia bacterium | reverse complement strand
CGCGATCGACGGTGCCAACGGGCAGTGGCCGCTCTACGCGCTGATCGCGTGCGCCCTCCTCTTCGGCGTGATGTTCGTCCTCCCCATCGGCGGCGCCGACATGCCGGTGGTCATCTCGCTGCTCAACTCCTACGCCGGCCTCGCCGCCGCCTCGACCGGCTTCGCGCTCGGCAACTACGTGTTGATCATCGCCGGCGCTCTGGACGGCACCTCGGGCTTCCTCCTCTCGATGAAGATGAGCCAGGCCATGAACCGGTCGTTCGCCAACGTGCTCTTCGGCGCGTTCGGGGCCCAGCCGGAGGCGGCGGCGGCCGGGAGTGGAGGGAGCGCCGGGGCCAATTACAACCTCGCCACGGTGGAGGATGCCGTGGGAGTGCTGACCGCGGCGCAGACGGTGATCGTGGTGCCGGGCTACGGCATGGCGGTCTCGCAGGCGCAGCACGCCGTGCGCGAGCTGGCGCAGGCCCTGGAGGCCAACGGCGCCACGGTGAAGTACGCCATCCACCCGGTGGCCGGCCGCATGCCGGGGCACATGAACGTGCTGCTGGCCGAGGCCAACGTGCCCTACGATCAGCTCTACGACATCGAGGACATCAACGACGAGTTCGCGCGCACCGACGTGGCGCTCGTCGTGGGCGCCAACGACGTGGTCAATCCGGCGGCGAAGACCAATCCGGGCAGTCCGATCTACGGCATGCCGGTGTTCAACGCCGACGAGGCGCGCGCCGTCATCGTGCTCAAGCGCAGCATGAGCACCGGCTTCGCGGGCATCGAGAACGACCTCTTCGTGCGGCCGAACACCATGATGGTGCTCGGCGACGCCAAGAAGACGCTGCGCGAGTTCATCGCCGGGGTGAAGGAGGAGGCGGCGTAGGGGCTCACCTGTAGACCATGCGCATCTATTTGGACAACTGCTGCTTCAACCGTCCCTTCGACAACCAGAGCCAAATGCGGGTACGGCTTGAGACAGAGGCGAAGCTTCGCATTCAGGAGCGAGTGGGCACCGGCGAGATCGAGTTGGCTTGGTCATACATCTTGGATTATGAGAACGCTGCCAATCCCTTCGAGGAAAGGCGTGCCGCAGTCGCTTTATGGAGAACGATCTCCGTCGCCGATGTCGTAGAGAATCCTGAGCTCCTGGAGACCGCGAAGGCCCTGGCGGCGCTTGGAATTCCGAGTAAAGACGCTCCATGTCGCTTGCGCGATTGAGGCTGGCTGCGACTACTTCGTAACGACAGACGATATCCTGCTCAGGAAGCTTTCGGGGTATACTCGAATCTTGGCGGTTGACCCGACGGCCTTCGTACGGAGCACTGAACCATGATCACAGACGAAGAACTCAAGGTTCAAGGTGTGCGCGTGCTCATCGATGCGCTCGGGAACGTTCAAGCAGAAAGGTTCGTGAGCTTGCTTACACGGGCTTCATTTGACTACACGAAATGGCAGGCGGGTCTCTGGCCAGACGTGAGCGTTGAGCAGCTTAGTCGCGACGCGATGCAGATGCGTAGTCGTTCCAAAGCGGAGTAGTAGCGCTGACGGATGGTGGCGGCCGCCATGCCCCCCGCCCCCCGCTTCGTCCTCTTCGGCCCGGCCCACCTGACGGTCCTCTTTCTCACCTTCGCCCTGCCGCTGTTCCTCGCCTGGCTGGTGCGCAGACCCGGCGGCGAGCGTTGGGCGAAGCCGATCGCCTGGACGTTTGCCATCGTCCTGATCCTCAATCAGGTCGTGCTGCTGATCTGGGCTCTGCAGCCGGGCGTCAACCTGAAGGACAACCTGCCGCTGCATCTGTGCGACTGGGCGACTTTCACCTGCGCCGCGGCGCTCGTCTGGCGGCACCGGCTGTCGTATGAGCTGACGTACTTCTGGGGCCTCGCCGGGACGCTGCAGGCGGTGCTGACTCCGGACCTGAACGCGGGCTTTCCCGACGCCGAGTTCTTCGCTTTCTGGATCGCTCACTCCGGGATCATCGCCGCCGTGCTCTTCCTCACCTTGGGCCTCGCGATGCGGCCTTCGCTGCGCTCGATCGGCCGGGCGTTCCTCTGGCTCCAGGTCTACACGGTGGTGACGGCCGTTCTGAACCTTCTCCTCGACACCAACTACGGCTATCTCCGCCACAAGCCTGCGCTGCCGAGCCTGCTCGATTACCTGGGCCCGTGGCCGTGGTATCTGGTCAGCCTGGAGATCCTGGCGCTGGTGCTGTTCTTCCTCTGCTATCTGCCCTTCGCCGTGGCGGACTGGATGCGGCGGCGGCGAGCATGACGAACGAGGAACCGAGGTCCTTTCCTCTCGACGACCTCCTCGGCCCCGGCCCGGCCGGCGATCGCGGCGTGCTCTGGCCGCGGTGGATCTTCCTGCGCTGCCTCGGCCTCATCTTCTTCTCGGCGTTCTACTCGCTCGCGTTTCAGATCAAGGGGTTGATCGGACCGGAGGGCATTCTCCCCGCCGGCGCTTACCTGAAGGACGTGACGCGGGTCCTTCCCGGCCTCTCGCGCTTCTACTACGTGCCGACCGTCCTCTGGCTCGGAACGGGACGGACCGCGCTGATGATTCTCGTCTGGGGCGGACTGATCGCCTCGGCCCTCCTGGTGCTCAACGTCTGGCCGCGGGCGATGAACGCGGTCTGCCTCGTCCTCTTCCTGTCGTTCATCAGCGCGGCGCAGGACTTCTCCTCCTACCAATCGGACGGCATGCTGCTGGAGGCGTCGTTCCTCTGCCTGTTCTTCGCGCCGCGCGGGCTGCGGCCCGGCCTGGGCGCGGACCAGCCGCCGCCGCGCGCCAGCCTCTTCCTGCTGCGCTGGGAGTGGTTCCGGATCTACTTCGAGTCCGGCATCGTGAAGCTGCTGAGCGGCGAGGAGCAGTGGCGCAACCTGACCGCCATGGACCATTACTACGAGAACGGTCCATTGCCCACCTGGCTCGGCTGGCACGTGCAGCAGCGCCTCTCGCACGGCTTCCACGCCGGCACGGCGCTCTTCACCCTCATCGTCGAGCTCGGGCTCGTCTGGCTGGCGTGGCTGCCGCGGCCGTTCCGCCTCGCCTGCTTCGCCATCGTGACGCCGCTGCAGATCGGCATCATCCTCACCGCCAACTACGCCTTCCTCAATTACCTGGTGCTGGTGCTCGGCTTCCTCCTGCTCGACGACCGGCTGTTCGCCCGCTTGGGACTGCGCGTCCCGGAGACCCAGGTCCGGCCCGTGCCGCGCTGGCGCATGGCCGCGTCCGCGGCGGCGCTGGCGTGGATCCTCTACGCGACGGTGGCGCCCTATCTCGCCGCGGGCGCGCGGCCGCTGGCGGCGCCGGCGCGGCTCCTCTCGCCGTTCCGCATCGCCAACCAGTACGGCCTCTTCGCGGTGATGACGCGGAATCGCTACGAGATCGAATTCCAGGGCAGCCGCGACGGCGCGACGTGGACCGCCTATCCCTTCCGCTACAAGCCGCAGGACCCGCGCGAGGCGCCCGGCATCTATGCGCCCTACCAGCCGCGCTTCGAATGGAACCTCTGGTTCGCCTCGCTCGGCTCGTGGAACCAGTATCCCTGGGTGCTCAACGCGCAGGTACGCCTGCTCGAAGGCAGCCGGGACGTGCTCGCGCTCTTCCGCCGCGATCCCTTCGCCGGCAAGCCGCCGCAACAGGTGCGGGCCGTCCTCTGGCAATACTGGTTCACCGATCCGGCGACCAGGCGCAGGACCGGCGCCTGGTGGCGGCGCGAAGAGCGCGGCCTCTACGCCTCGCCTCTGGAGCGGACGGCGGCGGGGACGATTCAGATGCGGTAGGGGGAGGGCCGGGGAGGTGAGGGGTCGCCGGCGCGGCAGAGACTCGATTCACGCAATGCGGTTGGATCGGACATCGAGCCCTATAATCAACCAAACAGGAGGTGACCCATGTCGACCTCGGTGCAATCCCTCTCGCGGCGCGGTTTCGTCCAGATCCTCGGGGCCGGCGCGGCGGCCGCCATTGCGCGCCCGTCATGGCCGGCGGCGGCGCTCGAGCGGTTGCCGGCTGCGGCGGCGGCCGGCGTCGTGCGGCTCAGCTCGAACGAGAACCCCTACGGGCCCTCGCCCGCGGCGCTCAACGCCGTGCGCCGGGCGTTCGACCAGATCTGGCGCTATCCGGACGAGGCGGTGGACGCGCTGACGGCGGACCTGGCCAAGCTCCACGGCGTCGGCAGCGACCAGATCCTGCTGGGCGCCGGCTCGTCGCAGATCCTGAAGCTGGCGGCGGCGGCCTTCACCGGAGCCGGCAGGTCCATCGTCATGGCGGACCCCACCTTCGAGGCCATCGGGCGTTACGCCCAGGCGGCGGGCGCCGAGGTCGTCAGGGTGCCGCTCACCGCCGATCACCGCCACGATCTCGAGCGCATGCTGCCGGCCGGAGCGGGCCTGGTGTACCTCTGCAATCCCAACAACCCGACGGCCAGTCTCACCCCCAAGGCCGAGGTGCGCTCGTTCCTGGAACGCGCGCCCGCCCAGACGCGGGTGCTGGTGGACGAGGCCTATTTCCATTACGCCGAGAGCGGCGACTACGAGTCGGTGATCCAGCAGGTCAAGGAGCGGCCGAACCTCGTCGTGGCGCGCACCTTCTCCAAGATCTACGGCATGGCCGGCCTGCGCCTGGGCTACGCCATCGCGCAGCCGGAGACGATCGAGCGGCTGCTCGAGCAGCACGTGTGGGACAACGTCAACATCCTGGCCCTGGTGGCGGCGCAGGCGAGCCTCGGCGACGCGGCCCGCCTCGAGCGCAGCCGCCGCCTCAACCGCGACACCCGCGGCTACGTGGTCAGCTCGCTGAACGCCATGGGCCATCCGTGCATCCCGACGGAAACCAACTTCCTGATGACCGACCTGCGGCGGGACGTCGGCCCCGTGATCGAGGCGTTGAAGGGGCGCGGCGTCGAGGTCGGCCGCCGCTTTCCGGCGCTGCCGAGCCACCTGCGGGTGACGGTCGGCACCCGGCCGCAGATGGAGGCGTTCCTGGGGGCGTTGCGCGGGGTGATGGGGTAAGGCCTCATGCCCGCGAAGCCCCGCATCGCTCCGCCCGCCAAGCGGCCGCCCTCCTCGCGCAGCCTGCGGGCGTTCGCCTTCGATCCCAGCTTCAACTGGCAGCTCGATACGGCCGTCATCAACCAGCTCACCCTGCAGGTGCCGTGGGAGGATCTGCGCCCCGGCCCGGTCGGCGAGTACCTGGAGGTGGTGGACGTCGATCCGGCGAGCGGCTGCTTTTACGCGCCGGTGGACCTCAACGATCCCCATCTGTTGGCGATGGACGGCCTCGATCCCGCCGAGGGCGATCCGCAGTTCCACCAGCAGATGGTCTACGCGGTGGCGATGACCACCATCCGCAACTTCGAGCGCGCGCTCGGCCGGCGCGTCCTGTGGTCGGACGCCGGCGAGGAGAAGGGCTACGAGTTCGTGCGGCGCCTGCGCGTCTATCCGCACGCCCTGCGCGAGGCCAACGCCTTCTACAGCCCGCGCAAGAAGGCCCTGCTGTTCGGCTATTTCCCTGCCTCGACCAGCGATCCGGGACACAACCTGCCGGGCGGCACCGTCTTCGCCTGCCTCTCGCACGACATCGTCGCCCACGAGACCACCCACGCGCTGCTCGACGGCCTGCACCGGCGCTTCATCGAGCCGAGCAACGGCGACACGCTGGCGCTGCACGAGGCGTTCGCGGACATCGTCGCCCTCTTCCAGCACTTCACCTTCCCGGCGGTGCTGCGCCAGCAGATCGCCCGCACCCGCGGCGACCTCGCGGCGCAGAACGAGCTGGCCTCGCTCGCCCACCAGTTCGGCCAGGCCATCGGCAGCTACGGCGCGCTGCGCGACGCCCTCGGCACCGTCGATCCGCAAACCAAGAAGTGGATGCCCAAGGAGCCGAACCCGGCCGACATCCAGACCGCCGACGAGCCCCACGCCCGCGGCGCCATCCTGGTGGCGGCGGTGTTCGACGCCTTCCTCGCCATCTACAAGTCGCGCGTCGCCGATCTCCTGCGCATCGCCACCGGCGGCACCGGCGTGCTGCCGCAGGGCGCCATCCATCCCGATCTCGCCGAGCGCATGGCGCGGGAAGCCTCGCACACCGCCGGCCACATCCTCGACATGTGCATCCGCGCCCTCGACTACTGCCCGCCCGTCGACGTCGACTTCGGCGACTACCTGCGGGCGCTGGTCACCGCCGACCGCGACCTGGTGCCGGACGACGACCGGCGCTACCGCATCTCGGTGATCGAGGCCTTCCGCCGCCGCGGCATCTATCCGCGCGGCGTGCGCAGCCTCTCGGCGGAGAGCCTCTGCTGGGCGGGGCCGGAGCCGGAGGACCTGCCGAAGTTCCAGCGCCTGCTGCCCAAGGCCGGCCTCCAAACGGTGCGTCCCGATTGGTCGCTCACCTCGGACCGCCGCAGGGTCTGGGAGGAGACGCGCGCCGGCGCCGCCAGGATCCACGACTGGCTGGCCGGCCCCGGCCGGCCGCTCGGCCGCTGCGTGGGATTGGCCCTGGAGGCGAAGGCTCCCCTCTCGATCGACCGCAGCAAGAAGACCGGGCTGCCGAAGTTCGAGGTGCACTCCGTGCGGCCGGCGCGGCGCATCGGGCCGGACGGCGACTCGCGCATGGACCTGGTCATCGAGGTCACTCAGAAGCGGCGCGGTTATCTCGATACGAGCCTGCAGGCCGACGTGGACCGCGGCAGGGTGGAACCGCTGGAGCCCGACTTCTGGTTCCGCGGCGGCTGCACCATCCTGATCGATCTCGACAGTGGCGAGGTGCGCTACGCGATCGGCAAGGGGATCACCGGCGCCGCGCGCCTGGAGAGCCAGCGCCGCTTCCTCTCCGGCGATTCGGACGGCTCGCTCGCCGCCACCTACTTCGGCGATCCGCGGGTGCGCGAGGATGCCGAGCCTTTCGCCATCCTCCATCGTTTCTGAGCCCGCGAGGAGAACGCCATGGCCGCCCCGACGATGAATGCTCCAGCCTCCGGCGTGACCGTGCGCATGTACCGCCAGGGGCTCGGCGACTGCTTCCTGCTCGCCTTTCCCGCCGCCGGCGAGCGGCCGTTCTTCCTGCTCATCGACTGCGGCGTGCTGCTCGGCACGCCGCAGGGGAGCGAGAAGGTGCGGCAGGTGGCCGAGCACATCCTGGAGTCGACCGGCGGGCGTCTCGACGTGCTCGTCGCCACCCACCAGCACTGGGACCATCTCTCCGGCTTCGAGCAGGCGCGCGACGTCTTCGACCGCTTGCAGATCGGCGAGGTCTGGGTGGCCTGGACGGAGGATCCGGAGGATCCGGTGGCGAGCGGCCTGCGCCGCCAGCGGGAGACGGCCCTGCGCGCCCTCGCCGGCACGGTCGCCCGGCTGCGCGCCAGCGGCGACGAGGACTCGGCGCGGACGGCGGAGGGCCTCGCGCCGATCCTCGGCTTCTTCGGCGATCTGGGGGCCGCCGACGGCGGCGCGGCCGGTGGATCCGCCATCGTGCGCGCCATGAAATACGTCGTCGGCCGCGGCAAGCCGCCGCGCTACCGCACGCCGGGCGAGGGACCGCTGCCGCTGCCGGGAGCCGCCGGCGCGCGCGTCTACGTCCTTGGGCCCCCGAAGGAAATGGAATTCCTCAAGCGCTCCAATCCGCGCAGCGGCGAAGCGTACGAGGCGGCGCTCGCCGTCAACGAGGAGACCTCCTTCTTCGCCGCCGTGCTCGGCGCCCACGCGCGGGAAGGCGGGCCGGCGATGAGCCCCGAGGAGAGGGCGCTCGCCAATCTCTGTTTCCCGTTCGACAAGGTCTACCGCGTCCCCGTCGAGGCCGCGCAGGAGGATCTCTTCTTCCAGGAGTCCTACTTCGGCGCCGGCAAAGACGACGTCGCCTGGCGCCGCATCGACGCCGACTGGCTGAGCTCGGCCGGGGGACTCGCGCTCCAGCTCGACAGCAACACCAACAACACCTCCCTGGCCCTGGCCGTCGAGCTGGTGCCGAGCGGCAAGGTCCTCCTCTTCCCCGGCGACGCCCAGGCGGGCAACTGGCGCTCCTGGCGCAATCTGGGCTGGACGGTGGACGGCGCGGCGGTCACCATCGACGACCTGCTGCGCCGCACCGTGCTCTACAAGGTGGGCCACCACGCCAGCCACAACGCGACGCTGCGCGAGCAGGGTCTGGAGCGCATGGAGAATCCCGATCTCGTCGCCATGATCCCGGTCGACGAGGAGATGGCCCACAAGCCCAAGGGCGGCAGCCCCAAGGGCTGGGACATGCCCTTCCCGCCGCTCCTGAAGAGGCTGGAGGAGAAGACCGCCGGCCGCGTCATCCGCGTCGACCAGGGGCTGCCCAAGCGGCCCGGGAAAGTACCGGCTAGCGAATGGAAGACCTTCGAGGAGCGTTGCGTGGAAGAGGATCTCTACCTGGAGATCACCGTCGCGGGGTGAGCTTCACGCGTTTTGCAATTCCGCCTGCGCCGGCGCTTCGGCGCTCTCCTCCGGCAACGCATCCGGGATCTCGCTCTCCAGCCGCCGCAGGCGCGGATTGAGCGACGAGAGGCCCAGGACGACGAGGATCAGCCCCCCCAGCAGAACGAAGAGGAAGCCGATGCCGCGTCCGGGGCCGACGCCGATCAGCCGGCCGACGGTGCCGGCCAGGGCGCCGCCGGGGCGGAGCATCGGCTCGAAGACCCGGTCGGAGAGCGGTCCGGCGACGAGCGACGCCACCGGCACGCTGGCGAGGGCGATCATCCCCGCCACGCCGAAGACCCGGCCCTGGATGTCCAGCGCCACCTTGCTCTGCAGCAGCACCTGGGTCCAGCCGTTGATGAACGGCAGCATGAACATGAAGGCGAACGCGGCGGTGGCGATCAACGGCACGCTCGGCTTGACGCCGCCGAGGAAGAGGATCACCGCCTGGGCTGCGAAGCAGCTCATGACCGCCGCCACCCGGCGGCGCGGCTCTCCCCAGATCGTCAACGCGATGCTGCCGAGCAGCAGGCCCACGGCGGCCACGGCGTCGACGGTGCCGAGGGCGACGGCGTCGGCGAAGCTGAGGATCAGGGGCGTCAGCAGGATCTGCACCATGCCCAGGCAGAAATTGGTGGCGGCGAAGAGGATGACGAGGGCGAACAGACCGGGCAGCCGGCGCAGATAGGTCCAGCCGAAGGCCAGGCTCGCGAGGAGCGACTGGCGCTCCGCCGCCGCGGACCGCGGCGGGTTGGGAATGCGCACGGCAAGGACCGTGGCCATGGCGAAGAAGAAGGTCACGCAATCGATCAGGATGACGCCGCCGTAGCCGATCCTCCCCAGCAAGACCCCGGCGGCCAGCGGCCCGATGATCAGGGCGACGGCGCGCGCGGTCTGGCCCATGCCGCTGGCTCTCGCGAGCTGCTCGCGCGGCACCAGCAGCGGGATCGAAGAGAGCAGGGCCGGCACCTGGAGAGCGTTGCAGCTCCCCAGCACGAAGACGATGGGGTAGACGTGCCAGGGCCGCAGCCGGCCGGAGAACAGCAGGGCGGCGATGAGCAGGCTCATCGCGCCGGCGCCCAGGTTCGCCAGGATCATGAGCTGCCGGCGGTCCCGGCGGTCGGAGAGCGCGCCGCCCACCGGGTTGACGACGATCAGCGCCAGGCCCATCACGAACGAGATCATCGCGAACTGCGTGGTGGAGCCGGTCGTCTTGTAGACCCAGACGCCGAGGGCGAAGCCGCCGAGCCCGCTGCCGATCGCCGAGACGGACTGGCCGAGCCAGAGGATCAGGAAGGAGCGCATGCCATGGAAGAGACCCTTGGAGGACGTCATCGCAGCCATACTAGTGGAGTGCCGGGGGGGTCTGGGGCGGGACAGGCCGCCTCATTGGGTCCCTGGAAGATCGGACGGTCCTGCCCTTCGAGACCTCACCCCCTGGCCCC
>DATBGJ010000185.1:0-3921 GCA_036558045.1 Thermoanaerobaculia bacterium | reverse complement strand
TTCTTTTCGGCCTGGAGGAGCGCATCCTGGGCTTCCGGGTTCTCCGGCTCGAGATCGCGGGCGGCGCGCAGGTGGCGGAGCGCCGCCTCGAAGTCGCCGCGCGCGAGATGATCGCGGCCCGCGGCGACGAGAGTGCCGGCGCTCAGTGTCGCGACGGGGGTCGCGACCGCCACCGTCGCGGCGGGGAGGCGTCCCCTCAGCTTGACCAGCTTGATGTTGCCCGCCTGCACCTGGTCGAAGAGCAGCTTGCAGACCTGGTACTCGGTGGCGTGGCTCTGCAGCCGGATCTCCTCGATCGTGCGCTCGTCGTCGATCAGGCTCAGCATGCGCTGCTCGCCGGGGCCGAGGTCGGGAACGTTCGACAGGTCGATGATCGCCACCGGCACGATCTGCTCGTGGGGGATCACCTTGCGCACCCGCCGCCACTCGTCGACCCGCTGCACCCCCTCCATGACGATGCCGGTGACGTCCACCCGCATCGGCACCATGGCGTTGTCCGGCAGGACGTCATCGAAGAAGCGGAAGTCCCCTTCGTCCCAGGAGAAGATGTCGTAGATGCTCTCCTCGGCTTTGAGCCGAAGCATGCGGCCGAGGTCCTCCTCGGTGAGCGCGCCCTCGTTGACCAGGATCATGCCCAGCATCGTGCGGCTCTTCCCCTGCAGCTTGACGGCGCGGCTGAGCTGCTCCTCGGTGATCAGGCCGTGGCTCACCAGGAAATGCCCGAGGTACTCCTCCGGCTTGTTGGACGCCGAGGAGAGGATGCGGCCTTCCTTGAAGAAGATCTTCTTCTCGACCTCGCCGGTGACGATCTCCAGCGTGCCGTTCTTCTTGCTCTGGGAGAGCCATTGGAGCAGCTCCTCGAGCTGCATCGTTCTGAGGTTGCCGACGATGCCCATGGCCGGCAGGAGATTATAGGGGACGACGGCGAATGATGAATGAAGAATAGCGAATTAAGAATGTTGATTTATTCGCCATTCATAATTCGCCATTCGCCATTCTTTCAACCTATCGGCGGGCCGGAGTCGTCCCTCGCTGGCCCTGGTAATGGCTGGAGGAGCCGGGCTCGCCGTAGGCGACCTCGGGCTCGGACTCCATGGCGATGAAGATGAGCTGCGCGATGCGCCGGCCGGCCTCCAGGATGAAAGGCTGGGGGCCGAGGTTCTGCAGCTCCAGGGTGATCTCGCCCTCGAAGCCGGGATCGCACCAGCCGGCCAGCGAGTGATTGATCCACAGGCGGCCCAGGGTCGACTTGAGCTTGAGGTCGCAGGCGACGTCGCGCGGGATGCGCACGTACTCCATCGTCGAGGCGAGCACCACCTCGCCCGGGAAGAGCTTGATCGAGGGGGCGTGGAGCTCTTCCGGGTCGCGGGTGGGACAGATCCAATGATTGGAGACCCGCACGTCGTAGCTGGCGGAGTTGACCTGGTTCTCCTCGAAAGGCGTGACGCCGCCGCCGCGGCCCCACTCGCGGATCCACCGGTCGGGTTTGATCATTCCTACAGGAAGCGCACCGGCGTGGTGAGCTGCTCGCGGTGGATGGTATCCACGAAGCGGATGATGTTGCGCGAGAGCGACATGAAGAGGGTCGAGGTGCGCGAGCCGCCGCCGAAGAAGCGCACGCCGCGCAGCAGCTCGCCGTCGGTGACGCCGGTGGAGCTGAAGAGGATTTCGTTGCCGGGGGCGAGGTCCTCGGTCTTGTAGATCTTCGCGATGTCGTGGAAGCCGAGGGCCTTCAACCGCTCCTCCTGGGCCTCCTTCTTTTCCTCGTCGGCGTCATGGGGCTTGAAGCGGGCCTGGATCTCGCCGCCCAGGCAGCGCATGGCCGCCGCGGTGATGACGCCCTCGGGCGCGCCGCCGATGCCCATCACGGCGTGCACGCCGGTGCCGCGCACGGCGGCGGAGACGCCCGCCGAGAGGTCGCCGTCCGGGATCAGGCGGATGCGGGCGCCGGCGGCGCGGATGTCGGCGATGAGCTGCTCGTGCCGCGGCCGGTTGAGCACCACCACCGTCAGATCGTTCACCCGGCGCTCGAAGGCGGCGGCGATGTTGCGCAGGTTCTCCGCCACCGGCGCGTCGATGTGGACGGTGCCGCGGGCCGTGGGACCGACGACGATCTTGTCCATGTAGACGTCGGGAGCGTGGAGCAGGCCGCCGCGCTCGGCGGCGGCGAGCACGGCGATCGAGTCCGGCGCGCCGGTGGCGCAGAGGTTCGTCCCCTCCAGAGGATCGACGGCGATGTCCACGCCGACGGCGCCGTCCTGGCCCCGGTGGGCGCCGACTTCCTCGCCCACGTAGAGCATCGGCGCCTTGTCGCGCTCGCCTTCGCCGATGACCACCCGGCCGTGCATCGGCAGGGTGTCCATCTCCCGCCGCATGGCCTCGACGGCCACCTGGTCGGAGTACTTGCGCTGGCCGAAGCCCATGGTCTTGGCGGCCGCGATGGCCGCCTGCTCGGTGACGCGGATGAAGTCCTGCTCCAGCAGGCTGTCCATGGCCACCGGCATCAGCGGCGGCTCCCGGCGACGGCGGCCGCTTCCGACGGCTGTTCTCTCGGCGCGGCGGCGCGCTCCGGCGGGTTGTAGGCCGGAATCCCGGTGATCGCCTCGCCGATGATCAGGCCGTGGATGTCGTGCGTCCCCTCGTAGGTGTAGACGGACTCGATGTTGAGCATGTGGCGGATCACCGGGTAGTCGTCGACGATGCCGTTGGCGCCCAGGATCTCGCGCGCCAGCCGCGCGCACTCGCGCGCCAGCCAGACGTTGTTGCGCTTGCCCATCGAGACCTGCCAGTGCTTGAGGCGGCCGGAATCCTTCAGGCGGCCGAGCTGGAAGGCCAGGAGCTGCGCCTTGCTGATCTCGATCGCCATCCAGGCGAGCTTCTCCTGCACGAGCTGATGGCAGGCGATGGGCTGGCCGCCGAACTGCACCCGCTCCTTGGCGTAGGTGAGAGCGGTGTGGTAGGTCTCCATGGCCGAGCCGACGCCGCCCCAGGCGATGCCGTAGCGCGCCTGGTTGAGGCACATCAGGGCGTTCTTGAGGCCGGTGGTGCCGGGCAGCAGGTTGGCGGCCGGGATGCGGCAGTCGTGGAAGCCCAGCTCCGAGGTGGTGGAGGCCCGCAGCGAGAACTTGCCGTGCTGGTCGGACGAGGTGAAGCCGGGCGTCTCCTTCTCCACCAGGAAGCCGCGGATTCCCTCCTCGGTCTTCGCCCAGACGACGGCCACGTCGGCCAGCGTGCCGTTGGTGATCCACTGCTTGGAGCCGTTGAGCACCCACTCGTCGCCGGCGCGGCGGGCGGTGGTGCGCATACCGCCGGGATTGGAGCCGAAGTCGGGCTCGGTGAGGCCGAAGCAGCCGATGGCCTCGCCGCTGGCGAGGCGGGGGATCCAGCGGTCCTTCTGCTCCTGCGAGCCGAAGGCGTGGATGGGGTACATCACCAGCGAGCTCTGCACCGAGACGAAGCTGCGCAGGCCGGAGTCGCCGCGCTCGAGCTCCTGCATGATGAGGCCGTAGGCGACGCCGCCCAGGCCCGGCAGGCCGTAGTCGGAGATGCTGGCGCCGAACAGGTTGAGGGCGCCCATCTCCGGCACCAGCTCCAGGGGCGTGCGCGCCTCGCGGTGGCACTCCTCGATGATCGGCTTGACCTTGTCGTCCACGAACGCGCGCACCGTGTTGCGCACCAGGCGCTCCTCCTCGCTGAGGAGCGCGTCCAACTCCAGCAGATCGACGCCTGGGAAGCGGCTCAAAGGAAGTTCCTCCTCAATATACGTACGAAGCCTTGCGGGCGGCCAATGGGGATCAATATGGGGATGTTCAATCGCTGAAATGAAAAGACCGCGGGCGGCATGATATCACGGGGCCGGAGCCGGATTGCCCTGCCGCCCCGGAGGCTGTAGCATCCTTTCAATTCGAGCTGAAGAGAGGA
>DATBGJ010000184.1:0-8017 GCA_036558045.1 Thermoanaerobaculia bacterium | reverse complement strand
CTTGGGCGTTTCTGCCATGACTCTGCTCCTTTACGGACCGGGTACCCTCAACTGGGTACCTGGAAGCAAGCTGGAAGCAAGCGAATCTTCCCAGGCCGATGCGGTTGGCCCCGCTGACTGCCGGCTGGCTCCTCAATGACCTGGTGCCGTGCCTTTGCGGACGCCCCTGCTGTAGGGGGGGATCACTGGCAGAGGCCCTGGTGCGGTGCTCCTTGGGTGAAAGCCTCTTCTAAACTAATGGTGCCGGAGAATCACGGAACGGGACAGCACCGGGCATCGGGGGCGTGCTGGCGAGCGCCAGCCAGGCCGGAGCCCTTTCCCGGCCCCGTTCGGGGGTTATATACTCAAAGACGCCGCAGGGCCGGAGCCGCGGCATGATCTGCGACCGCACTCTGAGGCACGATGGACACCTTGGCGCTGATTCGCCGCTCGCTGCGAGGGCTTCTCCGTGTCCCTACTTTCACCGCCGTCTGTGTCCTGACCCTGGCGGTGGGGATCGCGGCCGCGACGGCGATCTTCAGCGTCGTCAACGGCGTCCTCCTCACGCCGTTGCCCTATGCCGAATCCGAACGGTTGGTAGGCCTCTGGCATAGGGCCCCGGCGTTCGGTTTCGACAAGCTTTCGCAGTCGCCGGGCACCTACCAGTTCTACCGCCAGCGCAGCCGGTCCTTCGAGGACATCGCCCTCTATCGAGCCACCCAGGTCACCGTGACCGGCAACGGGACTCCGGAACGGTTGCCCGCCGGCCTCATCACGCCGTCGCTGTTCCCCGTGCTGCGCGTCAAGCCGAGCCTCGGACGCGCTTTCGTGGCCGAGGAAGGCCGCCCCGGAGCGGCCCCCGTCGTGCTGCTGAGCGATCGGCTATGGCGGCGGCGTTTCGCCGCCGATCCGCGGGCGCTCGGACGCTCGCTCCGGATCAACGGCGTCCCCCGCGCGGTCGTCGGCGTGATGCCCGCCGGGTTCGAGTTCCCGCGTGCGGAAACGGAGCTGTGGCTGCCCCTGGAGGTCGACCCGGCCCAGGCCAGGTTCGGGGACTTCGGTCCCTCCAGCGTGGCGCGGCTGCGGCCGGGGATCACGCCCGCCGCCGCCCAGGCCGAGCTCGACCGGCTGCTGGCAGGCGACGAAGCGACCTCGGAGCTGACTCGGGACGGCTTCCGCGCGCGCGTGCTGCCGTTGCGCGAGGACGTGGTGGGCGACATCGGGCGGACGCTCTGGATCCTGCTCGGCGCCGTGGGCTTCATCCTCCTCATCGCCTGTGCCAACGTGAGCAATCTGCTGATCGTGCGGGGTGAGGGGCGCCGCCGCGAAACGGCCATCCACACCGCTCTCGGCGCCTCGCCGCGGCAACTCATCGGGATCGTGCTCCTCGAAAGCCTCCTGCTCGCCGCGGTGGCCGGCGTGCTGGGCTTGCTGCTCGCCGCGGGCGGCCTGAGGCTGCTGCTCAAGCTGGCGCCGCTCGGTCTGCCGCGCCTCGAGGAGATCGGAATCGACGGCCGCGTGCTGCTGTTCACGGCGGCGGCGGCGGTCCTCAGCAGCCTGCTCGCCGGGCTGTTTCCGGCGCTGCGCTCGCTGCTCAAAGGGGACCTGGCGCTGGAGCTGAAAACCGGCGGCACGCGCTCGACCAGCGGCCATGCCCAGCGGCGGATGCGGAGGTTCCTGGTCGGCCTGCAAGTGGGACTGGTGCTCGTCCTGCTCACCGGTTCGGGCCTCATGCTGCGCAGCTTTCTCCGCCTCTCCCATCTCGATCCCGGCTTCGCAACGCAAGACGTGCTGACTTTCCAGCTCAGCCTGCCCGAGCCGGATTTCCCGGATGACGCGGCGGCGGCCGGCTTCCTCGACCGCGTCGTCGAACGCCTGAGGGGCCTGCCGGGAGTCCGCTCGGCGGGAGTGGCCTCGACCCTGCCTCTTTCCGGCAGCGCCCAGGCGAGCGGTCATGTCATCGAGGATCAGCCGCCCCAACCGGGAGCTCCGCCGCCGAATCTCTGGTTCGGTTACGCCGGCGAGGGCTATTTCGAGGCGCTCGGCGTTCCGCTGCTCGCCGGCCGCACCCTGACCCGTGCCGACCAGGAGAACCGCGCCGGCGTGGCAATGGTCAATCAGGCCCTGGCGCGGCACTTCTGGCCGCGCGGCGACGCGCTCGGCAAGCGTCTGCGGCCAGCGACGAACGAGGAGGGCGGGAGCGAGCCCTGGTACACCATCGTGGGCATCGTCGGCGACGTTCGCAACCGCGATCTCGTCACGGCGCCGGACGAGATCGTCTATTACCCTTTGCTCGGCCCGAGCGCCGGCGCCTGGACGGTACGGCAGGCCAACGTGGTGTTGCGCACGCGGGTGGCGCCGGAATCGCTGGCGAGCGCGGTCCGCAGCGCCGTCTGGTCGGTAGACCCGAACGTACCGGTGAGCGGAGTGCAGCCGATGGAGCAGATCCTCCGCCGGTCCCGGGCGCGCATGATCTACGCGGTCCTGATGCTCGTGCTCGCCACGGCGGTGGCCATGGTCCTGGCCGCGGTCGGGATCTACGGATTCGTTTCCTACGTCGTCAGTCAGCGGACCGCCGAGGTCGGCGTCAGGAAGGCGCTCGGGGCCCACGCGCGGGACATCCGCTGGCTCATCCTCCGCGAGTCGCTCGCCATCGCCCTGGCCGGGATCCTGGTCGGGCTCCTGGGCGCCGTGGCCCTCACGCGCTGGCTCGGCAGTCTGCTCTTCGAGATCAGCCCTCTCGATCCGCTCACCTTCACGGCGATGCCGCTCCTGCTGCTCGCCATCGTGCTGCTGTCGAGCGCTCTGCCCGCCGAGCGGGCGGCGCGCGTCGACCCGCTCAAGGCGCTGAAGTTCTCCTAGTCCCCCGCGGCGCGGGGCGAAGCCGGCGCCGTCGCCTCGCGCTGGCGAGAGCGAGGTAAACTGCTGGCGAGGCGCGTAGAAAAGCCATGAAGTGCCCGACCTGCCAATTCGAGAACCCAGCAGAGATGAAGTTCTGCGGGCAGTGCGGCACGAAGCTGGAATCCATCTGCCCCCGCTGCGGCCGGGAGAACCCCCCGGGCTTCAAGTTCTGCGGTGAGTGCGGCTCTCCCCTGGGCGCCTCCCCCATGGGAGCCAACGCCGCCCCCGCAGGCGAGCCGGCCCAGCTACCGCCGCGGCCGTCGATCCAGGACTACACCCCCTCCCATCTGTCCGACCAGGTCTTCCAGTCCCGATCCGCTCTCGAAGGAGAGCGCAAACAGGTCACCGTCCTCTTCTGCGACCTCGTCGGCTCGACGGCGCTGGCCGAACGGGTGGGGCCGGAGACGATGCACCTCCTGCTCAACCAGTTCTTCGAGCTCTCCTTGCGGGAGGTCCACCGTTACGAGGGGACGATCAATCAGTTCCTGGGCGATGGTTTCATGGCGCTCTTCGGCGCTCCGATCACGCACGAGGATCACCCCCACCGGGCGGTGCTCGCCGCCCTGGGATTGCGGAAAGACCTGGAGGAGCGCCGGGCGGAGCTCAGTGAGCTCTACGGTGTGACGCTCCAGGTCCGCATGGGGCTGAACACCGGCTGGGTGGTGGTGGGAGGCATCGGCGACCACCTCCGCAAGGACTATACGGCGATCGGCGACACGACGAATCTCGCCGCCCGCCTCCAGCAGCTCGCCGAGCCGAGTGCCATCCTGGTGAGCGAGGCGACGAGCCGTTTCCTCCCAGGCGTGGAGATGGAGGTCCTGGAGCCGGTCCGTGTGAAGGGAAAAGAGGCGCCGGTCCAGGCGTACAGGGTCCTGGGCGCGGGCGCCGTCCAGTCGGAGGAGACCGTTCTGGGCGCGATGTCGCGCAGCCCCTTCGTCGGCCGCCGGCGGGAAATGGCCATTCTCGAGGAGCTGTTGCAGCGGGCCGAGAAAGGCGAGGGACAGGTCCTCGGGATCGCGGCCGAGGCCGGCGCGGGCAAGTCGCGGCTCGTCTACGAGTTCCGCCGCAGTCTGGGGAGCCGGCCAAACCTCCACCTGGCCGGCCGGTGTCTCTCCTACGCGAGCGGCATCCCGTTCCTTCCCGTCATCCACCTGCTCCGCAGTGCCTGGGGGATCGGCGAGGCCGACGCCGCGGCGGCGGTGACCGCCAAGGTCGAGGCCGGCCTGCGGCGAGCCGGCTTGAGCCCGGACGAGTCGCTGCCGTACCTGCTCTACCTCCTCGGCGTGAAGGAGGGAACCGAGCCGTTGTCCGACCTCAGCGCGCAGGCCCTTCAGGCCAGGACCTTCAGGGTCTTGCGCCAGATGTTCCTCGGCGCCGGGCGAGGCAACCTCGCCTTCCTGGAGATCGAAGACCTGCACTGGGTGGACAAGACCTCGGAGGACTTCCTCGCCTTCCTGATCGAAGGGCTCGTCGCCTCGTGCATGCTGCTGATCGTCACCTACCGTCCCGGCTATCGCCCTCCCTGGATCGAGAAGTCCTACGCCACTCAGATCACGCTCTCGCGCCTCACCGATATGGAGAGCCAGGCTGTCATCCGTGCCAATCTTCGCCGCGCCGAGCCGGCGGACGATCAGATCGCCGCCGTGCTCGCCAAGGCGGAAGGCAATCCGTTCTTCCTGGAAGAGCTGGCCCGCTCGCTGCTGGAGAGTCCGCACATCTCGGTGCCCGATACGATCCAAGGAGTGCTCATGGCCCGCATCGACCGGTTACCCGAGGAGCACAAACGGTTGCTGCAGACTGCGTCGGTCCTGGGACGGGAGTTCCCGCTCAATCTGTTGACGGCGATGTGGGAGCCGCCGGACAGCCTGGCGCCGCTGCTCGCCGACCTCAAGCGCTGGGAGTTTCTCTACGAGGAGCCCACGGCCGAGGAGCCCCGTTATCTCTTCAAGCACGCGCTCACCCAGGAGGCGGTCTATCAAAGCCTGCTGACGAGCCGGCGCCAGGCCCTGCACGCCGCAGCGGGGAAGACCTTCGAGGCGCTCTTCGCCAACCGGCTCAAGGAGGTCTACGACAGCCTCGCCTATCACTACTCGGCAGCGGACATGCCGGAGAAGGCTGTCCGGTACCTTGCCCTCTTCGCGGAGAAGGCGGCGCGCGGCTACGCACATGCCGAGGCGGCTCAGGCCCTCTACGAGGCACTGGCGCATACCGAGCATCTGCCGGCAGCCGATCGGGACCACCGCGCCGTGGAGCTGAGCCTGCAGCTCGCCGGCTCGCTCTTGCCGCTGGCCCGATTCGCCGAGACCCTGGAGGTCCTCTCCCGACACCGGGACGCCCTGGAGAGGGTCGGCGATGCCTCCTTGACGGGCCGCTATCAGTTCTGGTTGGCGCATACGCTCAGCTATCTCGGAGAAGTCGCAGGAGCGGAGAGCGCCGCGCGCCGCGCCATCGCGTCAGCGCGCGAGGCCGGAGACGCGATGACCGAGGGGCAGGCCTGGTACGTGCTTTGTCGTGATGGGTTCTGGTCGGGTCGCTTCCGCGAAGGGATTGAGCATGGCCAGCGGGCGGTGGCCCTCCTCGACCAAGGCTCGGATCGCTGGTGGCAGGGGCAAGCCTATTGGGTTCTTGGCTTCCACCACTACGTCCTGGGCCAGTTCGAGCAAGCCTTTGAGAAGATGAACCGGACCGACGCGATCTGGCGGACGCTGCAGGACCCCCGCGTCGATCCTTCCTGGAGCACCGGCTACTTCGACGCCTCCATGGGTGAATGGGATCTGGGTATCAAAGAGTGCAAGGGAGGGCTCGAGCGGGCGCAGGATCCACTGAATACCGCCGCGGCTCTGGGCTTTCTCGGCTACGCCTACCTGGAGAAGCGCGATCTCGCCCCGGCCATCGAGGCGCTCACCGAGTCCGTCGAACGGTTGAAAGGTGCGGGGATGCAGCAGCTTCTGGGCTGGTTCTCCGCCTTTCTGGCCGAGGCCTATCTGCTCGCGGACCGTCCCGCAGAGGCCCGAGACCTGGCCTTGGAGGCGCTCGCGGTCACCGAAGCCGTGGGATTCCAGTACGGTGTCGGACTCGCCCAACGGGCATTGGGACGCATCCACCGGTCGGCCAGCGAATGGACCGAAGGGCGAACGCGGCTTTGCGCAGCCCTGAAGAGCTTCTGTTCCATCCAGGCCGCCTTCGAGGAAGGGCGGACGTACCTCGACCTCGCTCTGCTGGCCCATGAAGGCGGCGACGCCGAGGAGTCGGCACGCCAGCTCGGCGAAGCCTACCGGCTGTTCAAGGAGCTGCGGGTGCCGAAGTACGTCGAGCGGGCGGAGCGTTTCGCCGGCGAGGCGGCGATCCCTCTCGCGCCGTCTCAACTGGCTGCCGTCGTGGCCGGCCGCTCGAAGGGTCCGAACGCCAGATAGGCCTTCGCCTCCGTCAGCCCGCCGGGGTCGCAGGCGACCTTGAGATGGCTGAGGTGGCGCACGCAGTAGCCGCGGGCGCCCCGCTGCGCGATGGGCCAGGCCGCGGGAGCAGTCCAGAACGAATCGTACCCGGGCCAGGTGAGGACGGCCGTGCGCTTCTCCGCCGCGCACAGGCCGCGCGACGCCAGGCGGCCGAGAAGCTCCTGCCACCGGGGCTCTCTGCGGGGCTGCCGCGGGAACGAGCCTTCGATACCGATCCGCGGCCGGATCTCCTCGCCGACGTCGAGGGAGAGGTGGAGCCTCTCGACGCCCTCGAAACAGGGGGTGATCTCCCTGACCTCTGGAACCGTTCGCGGAGCGACACGGCGGAGATATTCGAGGATCTGGCTCGGCTCCATCCCGAAAACTTCAAGCCGCACGGCATCGCTTCCCCGCGTCCGCAGGCTGAAGACGTAGAGGAGGTGCGCCGAGCCGGGAAGGATATCGAGACAGGTGGCGATCAGATCGCGCTGGCTCCTGGAGAGCGGATCGCCTTGAAGAGCGGGGAGGAGGGTATCGAGGAGCCATCCGGGGTCGATGCCCGCTGGAAGCTTGGCGCAGACGACGGGGTCCGCGAGCTCCTCGCGATCGAGGTCGAACTCCAGCCACACGGAGCGGACCGGTGCCAGGGGTCCTTGGGGCTCCGACCAGGAAGAGAGGAAACGGCCGGTCGGCGAGTCGGGAAAGCGCGCCGCCAGAGCAGCAGCCTGAGCCGCGAGGACGCGCAACGACAGGTCCACCTGTGCGGCTTCGGGCGCGAGCCGCACCTCCAGGATGCCCTGGCATTCCCCGGGGAGCACCTCGGCCAGGCCGCGAAGGTGGCGAACAATCGCGGAAGCGAAAAGCGGCTCGGCGAGCTTGGGCGCGAAGACGGCCAGCCAGTCGGCGGCGGTCAGCGACACGGCTTCTGCTGCACCGTTCCTCCGCCTACGGAGGCGGCCAGCTATCGCCCCCAGCCGCCTGATCGAGGTCGTCGTCCGAGAGTTCCCTGTCGCTGTCACAGAGCTCCGCCATGTCGCCCACCGTGAGGCGATATCCACGGTCGACGGCCCAGCGGAGCGCCGCGTCAGGGTTGTGAAGCTGTTGTCGAGACTCGCGGAGCAGCGCGGAATCTTTCCGCAGGTCCTCCAAGAGGCGGTTCAACTCGGAGCTGCGCATGGGATTGTCTCCTTAAGGGCTGCTTAGAGGATGCGCCAAACTTCGGGGTAAATCAACCCCTGGGGCGGCTCATGCAAGAATTGCCCCTGCCGCACCGCATGGGCGAGGACGCTGAAGAGAGCGATGAGGGCAGCCAAGCATGGCACGGCGAATTCTAGGTCTGCGGAGCGCGCCATGAGCTGGCGGCGCGTCGCGGGCCGGCTGGTGGGCCTGGCGTTGCTCCTGGGCTTCCTGGCGTGGGCCTATCCCTACCTGAAAAACCTCGCCCGCGCCGTCCAGCTTCTGCGCGAGCCGGCTCCCCAGAGCCTGCCCGTGCCGGTCGAAGGCGTCAGTCGGTCGCAGCTCGTCGATACCTGGGGAGCGCGGCGGAGCGAGGGGCGCCGCCATGAAGGGATCGACATCTTCGCCCCCCGCGGCACCCCTGTCCGCGCCGCCACCCGCGGCATCGTCGTGCGCAAGGGCTGGAACCGGCTGGGCGGCAAGACGGTGAGCGTCTTCGGTCCGGCCGGCTGGTTCCACTACTACGC
>DATBGJ010000183.1:0-2333 GCA_036558045.1 Thermoanaerobaculia bacterium | reverse complement strand
TCGAAGGGCAGCTCCTGGTGGGCCTGGGCGTCGAGCGAGTCCCGGCGCACCCAGGAGAGCAGCTCGCGGAACGTCAGACCGCTCTCCAGACGCGCGCGCAGCAGCAGGATCTCGGTGAAGAAGCCGATCACGCCTTCGAGTTCGGTGCGGTTGCGGCCGGCGACGTTGGTGGCCACCAGGAAAGCGTCCTGGCCGCTGAGCCGAAAGAGGAAGGTCTCGAAGGCGGCGAGGAGGAGCATGAACGGCGTCGCCCCTTCGCGCAGGGCGAGCGCGCGCAGCCGCTCCGCGAGCTCGCGCGGGATCTCGAACGGCTCGATGGCGCCCTTGAACGAGCCGCCGGCCGGCCGCGGGCGGTCGCCGGGGAGCTCCAGGTAGTCGGGGTAGCCGGCGAGCCGCTCCCGCCACCAGCCGACCTCCGCCGCCAGGCGCTCCTCGCTCAGCCGCTCGCGCTGCCACTGGGCGAAGTCGGGGTACTGCACCGCCGGCTCGGGCAGCGGCGAGGGGAGCCCGGCGGCGAAGGCGCGATAGAGGGCGGTCAACTCGCGGAACAGCAGGCCCATGGACCAGCCGTCGGAGACGATGTGGTGCATGGAGAAGAGAAGGACGTGCTCCGCCGCCGCCAGCTTCAGCAGAGAGGCGCGGAACATCGGCCCGCGCACCAGGTCGAAGTTGCGGCGGGACTCCGCCTCGGCCAGCTCGCGGGAGCGCTGCCGCGCTTCCTCCAGCGGCTGGCCGCTCAAGTCCTCCCACGCCAGCGGCAGGTCCGCGGCGGGCGCCACCTTCTGCCGCGGCTCGCCCTCCACTTCGGGGAAGGTGGTGCGCAGCGACTCGTGACGGCGCACCACCTCGGTGAGCGCGCGGCGCAAGGCGTCCGTCTGCAGAGGGCCGCGCCAGACGACCGCCCGGAAGATGTTGTTGGCGTGGTTCTCCGGCTCCAGCCGGGCGAGGAACCACAGCCGTCGCTGCGCGAAGCTGAGGGGGAAGGTGCGCGCGGCGCGCTCCTTCTGCCGCGCGAGACGCGCCAGCAGCGCCAGCTTCTCCTCGCGGGAGAGGGCGGAACGGTCCGGCGTCTCCGGCATCGGCTCGCTCATCGCTCCCCTCCGCCGGCGAGGCAGGCGGCGTCCGCCTCCTCCAGGAACGGCGTGAAATCCGTGGCGATGACGCGCGTGCCGCGCACGCGGTCGCGGTGCGAGGGCTCGAGGTCGCGCACCACCGCCATGCGCTGCAGCCAGCGGTCGCGGCCGTCGTAGTAGGCCTTGAAGTCGGAGCGGGCGTGGACGCAGCGCCGGTTGTCCAGGATCAGCAGGCTGCCGGGCTCGATGACCACGTCCCGCTTGACCTGATTGACCAGCCCGCGCACCACCTGCAGGGCGCGCTGCGCCTCCGGCGTCTGTCCCACCATCAGGTCGAGGTCGTAGCGCAGGAAGGGATCCAGGCGGTCGCCGTAGAGGATGGAGACCAGCGGCCCCGCTCCCTTGAGCTCGTCGACGTTGCCGAACGAGTAGTCCACGCCGGTGCGGAAGAGGTCGCAGAAGAGGGCGTCGCGGTCGCCCGGCGGCAGCAGGTGGAAGAAGCGGCGGACGCTGGAGAAGATGGTGCGCGCCTGCTTCTCCGGGTCCTGGCGCAGGCCGTAGAGCAGCAGGTACTCGGGCATGTAGGGATGGAAGGCGATCTCGGTGTGGAAGTCGAGCAGGATGGACGAGCTCTCGCTCGACAGCTTGTCGGCGTTCTGCGGCGTCGGGAAGACGTCCTGGAAGAGGTTCCCCTGCTTCTCCTGCAGGTAGGCCACGGGCTCGCCGAGGGCGGAGGCGACGCAGCACATCCACAGCTCGCTGACGCAGGTGGCCTTGCGCGCCGCTTCGCCGGAGCGCGTCGGCGTCGGCGGCAGCGCGGGGTCCTGCGGCAGGTTGCGCAGCAGCAGGGCGCCGTCGGCGTTGCCGCGCTTGGCGAACTCCACCAGCGTCCGGCGCAGGCGCCGCGGCATCTCGTGGAAGAGCAGCCGCGACTCGGCGAAGAAGGCCTCGAAGTCGCCGAACGGATCGAGCGTCGCCTGCGCCGCCAGCCCGCGCAGTTGCGCGTGCTCTTCGGCGCTGACCTCCAGGATGGTGCCGGCGGCCGGCCCCGGCTCGGCGTTGCGGGCGATCAGGCCGTGCGCGGTCTCCGCCGCCGGCGTGCGCGGCAGCACGTCGCCGGCGGGCACCGCCACCGGGCTGTGCGCCAGCCAGCCGAGGATCTGCACCAGCAGCCGGGCGTTGTCGTTGTAGGAGACGAAGGGCTCGGCGAAGAGGTCCGAATCTCCCGAGGCGACGACCCGTCCCCGGCCGATCTGCGCG
>DATBGJ010000182.1:0-8122 GCA_036558045.1 Thermoanaerobaculia bacterium | reverse complement strand
GCACGGCGGGGATCGTCTTCAACAGGATCTTGAAGTCGAGGGTCGGCGACCAGGAGTCGATGTACTCCAGGTCGAGTTGCATCCAGCGGTCGAAGTCGAGGTCGTTGCGGCCGCTCACTTGCCAGAGGCAGGTGAGACCGGGCTTCATGGCGAGCCGGCGGCGCTGCCAGCGCTGGTACTTCGCCACCTCCTCGGGGATCGGCGGCCGCGGTCCCACCAGGCTCATGTCGCCGCGCAGCACGTTCCAGAGCTGGGGCAGCTCGTCGAGGCTGAAGCGGCGGAGGAAGCGCCCGAAGCCGGTGACCCGCGGATCGCTGCGCAGCTTGAAGACCGGGCCGTCCATCTCGTTGAGGTGCAGCAGCTCGCGGCGGCGCTCCTCGGCGTCCTCCACCATGGTGCGGAACTTGTAAAGGGTGAAGAAGCGGCCGTTCAAGCCGCAGCGGGTCTGCCGGAAGAACACGCTGCCGCCGGAGGTGAGCCAGATCGCCAGGGCGATCATGCTCGCGATCGGCAACGCGATGAGCAGCAGGAGCGCGGCCACCGCCACGTCGAGGCCCCGCTTGAGCATGAGCTGGAGCTGGCTCGTCGGCGTCGTGGCGAAGGAGAGGAGAGGCATGCCGTCCAGCTCTTCCAGCTCGACGCGCGCTCTGGTATGGGGGAACAGGTCCATGGCGAAGCGCGTGCGGATGCCCTGCTCCTGCAAGCTCAGGAAGAGATCCTCCAGGCGGTCCAGCTCGCGGCGGTGGACGGCGAAGATCACGTCGTCCACGACGTTGCTCTCCACGATGCGCGGGATCTCGGCAATCTCTCCCAGGATGGGATAGCGGCTCGGCCAGGGCTCCTCCGGCTTGTGTCCGTTGCGGACGAAGCCGAGGATGCGGAAGCCCCAGAAGCGGTGACCCTGGATCGAATCGGCAATGCTCAACGCCGTGGGCCCGGTGCCGACGATGAGCACCGTGCGGTAGTTGAAGCCGTGCGAGCGCACGTAGCGCGAGGTGAGCCGCAGACCCAGCTTCTCGGTGAGGAGGAAGAGGCAGGAGAAGACGGCGAACAGCAGGGCCCACAAGCGGCTGACGCGGTCGTCGCCCAGCAGGCGCTCGTCCAGGCGGGTGAGGTACAGGGCCAGGGTGAAGACGATGGCGCCGCTCACGCAGACGCGGATGATCGCCCAGGCCTCCTCCAGGAGCGGCACGGTGCGATGCGAGCGGTAGCGTCCCGAGCTCAGCAGCAACATCCCCCAGATGGCGAGGGCGAGCGGCAGCAGCGGCAGGTAGTCGTTGAGCGAATAGAGACGGCCGGGGAACGTGCTCGGCGCCCACCGCGGCAGCACGGCGTCGCGCAAGCCGTAAGCGCATAGGAAAGCGGCGGCAACGAGCAGCAGGTCGAGGGTGAAAATCGCGACCGTAAGAATGCGAGCTCGTTCTTTGAGCATGAATTTCTAGCGAGAGATCAGGTACCGCCCCGTATCACGTTGCATATTTTAACGCGCAAGCCACCCCATTCGTCTATGCCCCCCTAGCATACCTCATTTGTGAACGTATCGCCATACGAGGTCTTCACTGGCCTTTGGATCTATCACCGCCGTCCAGCCAGGCGTTCCAGCAGTTCCGCGTACCGGTTCGCCACCCGCTCCCAGGAGAAGAGCAGCGCCGCCCGCCCGGCCGCCGCGCGTCCGCGCTCCCGCGCCTCTTCGGGATGGCCGCGCACCCACTCCAACCGCTCCGCCAGGCTCTGCGATTCCTCGGCATCGAAACTCAACCCCACGCTCCCTACGACCTCGCGATTCTCCAACGTATTGTTAAAAATAATGCAATTTCCGTACCCCATAGCTTCGACGAGGGCGGGGTGGGTGCCACCCACCTCGGTCGCGTGCACGTAGGCCAACGCGTGGGAGAGGAGCTCGCGGTAGCCCTCGCCATAGATCGATCCCGGGAAGAGGATGCGGGGATCGGCGCCGCGGGTGAAGCCGGCGATGAACTTCCCCGCGTACGGCGCGCCGCCCACCATCACCAGCGGCAGGTCGCCGCCGACCTGACCGTAGGCCTCCGCCACGCGGTGGGGATTGTTCTCCGGCTCGAAGCGGCTGACGTAGAGAAAATAGCGCCGGGAGGCGAGCCCCAGCCTTGTAAGGATTCCCGTCTCGGTCGGCGGGCGGGGATCCACGCCGTAGGCGATGGGCACCGACTCCGCTCCGTAGCGCTCCAGGTAATGGCGGCGGATGACCTCGGCGTCGGTCACCAGGGCGTCCGGCAGCACTGACGCGAGCCGCTCGGAGAGGGCGTAGACGCCGCGGCCGAAAGCGCCCCACTTGACCCGCCGCTTCTCGATGCCGTCGACGTTGAGTGCCACCGGGACGCCTGCCACCTGCAGCAATGGCACGAAGAGGGCATTGGCCGAGTTGACCACCAGGGCCGCGTCGTAGCCGGCTGCCGTGGCGTGCAGGCAGGAGAGCAAGGTGTGAACCGGCGTGTCGAGGTGCTTGGTGCGGATCGTGGGGAGCACCACCAGCTCGGCGCCGCGCCAGGAGCGCAGGTCCTTCGGCGTGTAATGCGATCGGCAGTAGACGGTGACCCGGAAACCGCGGGCGAGCAGCCGCACCGCCAGCTCCTCCATCAGCGTCTCGTAGCCACCGTAGCGCGCAGGGACGCCGCGGCTGCCGATGAGAGCCACCGAGAGCGGCCTCACAGAGGAATCCCCTGAGTGTAGAACCAGCGGTCGATCTCGCGGGCGGTCACGGTCCGCCGGGCCTGGATGGCACGGCGGCGGCGCAGCAGCTCGGCGCGGTGGCGCCAGAGCCAGCCGTAGGCGGCGAGCGACGAGCGCTCGCGCAGCAGCACCCAACCGAGCGCTCCGAGATCGCGGGCGAGCGCCGGCAGCAGGGTGCGCACGAAGTTGCCCGCGGTCTGGTGGTAGATCCGCAGCAGGTAACGGTTCTGCAGCGATCGGCGGTTGAGCTCGGCCGGCATGGCGCTCCGCCGCTCCGGCAGGCTGAAACGCCGGTGCTCGGCCACGGCGGCGGGCTCGTAGAGCACCTCCCAACCGCGCTCGCGCAGGCGGAAGCACAGCTCGGCGTCCTCGCGGAAGGTGTGGAAGCGCGGATCGAAGATCTCGCCGTCCACCGCGGCGTCGTGCAGCGCCTCGCGGCGGAAGAGCGACGCCGCGCCGGTGGCGCCGAACACCCTTTCGGGCGCGCTCCACTGGCCGCGGTCCACTTCGCCCGAGCCACGGTCGAGGTGCCGCCAGGTGCGGGTCAGGCGCATGCCGCAGGCGTCGAGGAGCCGCGGCTGGCCGGGCCGCACAAGGCGGCCGGTGACCGCGCCGACGCGCAGATTTGGATGAGCTGACGCGCGACGCAGGAGCCGGGTCACGTAACCGGGCTCCGGGCGAGCATCCGCGTTGAGGGTGAGGACGAAAGGCGCCCGCGTGCACGCGAACGCCGCGTTCATGCCGCCCGCGAAGCCGCGGTTCTCGCCGAGTCCCATAGCTTGGAACGGGATGCCGGCCGGAGCGTGCGCCCGCGCCACTTCCACGCTGCCGTCGCGGCTCGCGCAGTCCACCGCCACGATCTCCAGCGGCCGATGGCTCTGCGCGGCGACGGCCTCCAGGCAGCCCGGCAGGTCCGCCGCGCTGTCGTGGGTGACGATGCAGACGGCGACGCCCAGGTCTCCGCTCAAGAGAGCGCTCCCTCCGCGTAGCCGCGCGGCCGGCGCCAGCCCGAGAGAGCGCCGGCGAGCACCGCGAGGAGGCCGCGGAACGCCTCACCCCGGGACGTTGCGCGCCGCGGGAGGCGCAGCGGCAGCAGCAGGAGGCGGACGAAAAGGCTCGGCACCAGCACCGCCCGCGCCGCCGCCGCCCAGGCGCGGCCGTGGTGCTTGACGAGGTAACGGCCGAGGTTCCTGTAATAGATGTAGAGGAAGGGTCCGTATCCCAGCCGAGGCACCGTGCTTCCCAACGCGTGGTGAAAGCGGGCCGCCGGCCAGTAGAGGATCTTCAAACCCGCTCGCTGAAAGCGCCGGGCGAGGTCCACGTCCTCGAACCAGGCGGGATGAAAGGTCTCGTCGAAGCCGCCGACGCGCGCCAGGGCTTCCTTCCGCAGGGCCAGCGCCGCCGCCGCCGGCTGCTCGATCGGCGCGCCGGCAGCGGGCTCCGTCCATCGCCTGGACAGGCTCGGCAGCGGCAGCGCGTGCAGCAGGCACTGCCAGGGCGAAGGCAGGCGCCGGAGCTGCCAGGCGGCCTGCGGCTCGCCCGAGAGCCCTACGAGGCGCGGCGCCAGACCGGCGGCTTCCGAATGAACGGTAAAACCTTCCAGCAGGCGATCGAGCGCTCCTTCCTCGGGCACGACGTCAGGATTCAGGATGAGCAGGATCTCCCCTTCCGCTTCCGCGGCGCCGGCGTTGGCGCCGCCCGCGAACCCCAGGTTGCGGCCGGGCCGGAGGACCCGGACTCCGGACGGCAGCGGCGCCGACGAGCCGTTGTCCACCACCAGCAGCTCGAACCGCGGGTCGCGCGGCCAGGCATCCACCAGGGCGGCCAGCAAGTCCTCGTTGCGCCAGTGGACGACGACGCCCGTGAGGAGTGGAGGAGGATTCACGCCGAGAGGTTACCGGAAGCGGCGGATCTCGCTCAAAGGCACGAGCGGCGCGCCGCGGCGGGCGAAGGCGGGCAGGCGCCATGCGGCCCGCGCCCAGCCGCCGAGGATGCCCACCGCGAGACCTCCTTCGCCGCGTGACAAGGCTTTCACCAGATCGACGCCGTCCCGCGCCGCCATGCGCGGCAGGCGGCGCCAGAAGGAGCGGCCGAGGAGGCGGGCCGCGGCGAGGTAGCGGTTGCCGTAGATCAGGCGCCAGCGCTCGCGGGAGAGCGTGCCGCCGGTGGCCGAGCCGGCGTGGCGAGCGCGCGCCGAAGGCACCAGCAGGGCACGCCAGCCGGCGGCGCGCAGCCGGCCGGCGAGGTCCACGTCTTCGTAATACGAGCCCAGCCGCGGGTCGAAGACCTCGCCGCGCTGAGCGGCGGCGCGCAGGGCGTCCCGGCGGTAGACCGCGGCCGTGGCCGAGACGCCGAAGATCTCGCGCGCTCCGGCGGCCGGTGCGGGCACCGACCGGCCGTGGCCGATCTGCACGGCCTGCCACCAGCGGTTCCAGGCAAGGCCGCAGCCGTCGGTGAGATCCGGCGCGTCGAGCCGCGCGTTGACCCCCTGCGCCGCGCCGGCCCGCGGATCCGCCTCCAGCGCACCGACGAGAGCCCCGAGCCAGCCGGGCTCGATCACCGCGTCGTCGTTGACCGTGGCGATCCACTCGCCCGCCGCGGCTTCGACCCCCAGGTTCGTCCCCGCCGCGAAGCCGAGATTGCGCCCCGGCCGGAGGATGTGGTCGGCAAGACCAGCGGGAATCTCAATTGCGGTTTCGCTCTGATCGACGAGGATGATCTCCGCGCCCTCCTCGCGCAGCGCTTCCAGACAAGGGACAAGGAAGGGGCTTTTTCCGAGGGTGGGGATAACGGCGGAGGCGCTCACTCCCACTCCATCTCCACAGCATCCAGAATCGCCCCATTCAGCTCGCCTGGAGGATACGGCCCATGGGCGGCGAGGACCAGCGGCTCGCCGGCGTGCCAGTCGACGGGTCCCACTTCGATCCGTTGCCAGATGCGCTGCCGGCCCGGGCGCCAGGAGGCGATCCAGCGGTCGCCTTGCCGAATATCCAGCGTGAAGGGGACCGGCTGATTGCGGATGAATTCCGCGTGCAACGTCAGCTTCACCCTTCTGCCGCCCGCCACCACCGGAGCCTTCAGGCGCTCGCCGACGCGCAGCACCCAGCCGCCGCGGTAGCGCGTCCGCTCGATCACCCAACGCTCGGGATGCGGATGCCCGCCGCTCTTCCACACCTGGGCATCCTCCAGCTCGACGATGCGCGTCGGTACGCGCTCTGCCGCGGCGAGCAGCAGCGCCGCCGAGCCTAAGAGCAGGGCGATACCGGAGAGGGCCGCCGCCGGTCCTGGCCGCGCGCCGCCGCGGCGCCGGGGCAGCCACCAGAGGAGCGACACGGCGGGGAGCGACAGCAGCGGCCACAGCCAGGTGGCTGTGCGCGGCCTTACGGTGCTGGGGAAGAAGCGGGCGAGGTCGAGGCCCAGCCGGCCGCTCAGGGCGTCGAGCGCGTAGGTGCGGCCGTCCGCAAAGTTGTAGGTCCAGCCGGGGACCGCCACCCAGACCAGCGTCAAGACCAGCGTGAGCGCGCCCAGGCCGCCGAGGAGCGCCCAGGCGCCGGGCCGCTCGCAACGCCGCGCGAGCAGCGGCACGAGCGCGACGGCGAGCAGCGGCAGCGCGATGAGGGCATAGCGGAAGGGCGGCGACCAGCCGCCATACCACTCGACGCGGGGCGCCACGATCACCAGGTACGGCAGGGAGAGCGCGGCAAGGTGGAGGAGGAGCCGGCTGCGCCAGGCGGCGAGCAGCACGAGGGCGGGCAGCAGGAGGAGCCAGATCGGCGCGCAGCCGAAGAGGCCGTAGGCGGCGTCGAAGAAGAGGCCGAAGCCCCCCTTGAGATAGGAGACGGGGCTGTAGCGGTGAGGATCGACCTCCTGCCAGGTATGGATCTTCAGGGGATTCGAGTAGACGGCCTGGTTGTAGATGAGCATGCCGCCCGCCACCGCCGCGAGCAGCCCGGCCAGGATGAACACCGGCCGGCGCGGCCGGCCGGCGTGCCACCAGCCCATGAGCAGCAGCGGACCGGCGACGAGGATGAAGCGGAGCTTGAGCACCGGCAGCAGCAGCACGGGGACGCCGAGCCCCAGCCACTCCTTGCGGCTCCAGGCGCGCTGCCCGTCGAGAGTCAGGATGCGGTCGAGGGCCGCGACGGCGAGGATCGCCGCCGGCACTTCCACCCACACCTGGTAGGAGTAAAGCAGAAGGGGCGGCGCGAAGGCGGCCAGGCCATAGGCGGCCAGGGCCTCGCCAGGATAGTCAGCAAAGTAGTGGCGGGCGAGCCGCAGCGTCATCCAGGCGAGCAGCGCCGCGAAGGCGGCCATGGTGGCCAGCGCTCCCATCTTGCCGCCGAGGCGGTAGGCGGGAGCGAGCGCCAGCGGCAGCAGCTCGTTGTGCCGGGAGTACTGCTCGCCGTGAGGGCCGCGCGGATCGCCCGGCTGCGGCTCGATGGGCCGGTCCATGAAGCGCCGCCAATCCTGCCGGGCGTAGTTGTTGGTGAGGTCGGCGTCGAAGTCGTACGCCAGGCTGTGGGTGACCAGCAGATAGAAGGGCTCGTCGCCGTCCGGCTGGCGGTGCCGCGCCGACCAGGGGAGGATCGCCAGGTAGACCGCGAGCGGCAGGAAGAAGAAGAGCGCCGAAGGGCGCCTCGGTAAAGCCCCTCCCAGCAATGGCCGCAGCGCCAGGGTCTGCCGCGCCACCCGGCAGGCCAGGACGAGCAGGAACCCGGCGGCGAGGACCTCCTCGCTTCGCGCCAGTGCGAGATGGGGTCGGGTGAGGACGAGCAGCACCAGGACGCCGAGCGCGTCCAACTCCCCCGTCGTCCCTGGACTGGAGAGCCGCTTGCCTCCCCGCGAGACGGTCCAGCGGTGGATCTCGCGGAAGGCGGCGAGGATCAGCGGCAGGACGACGAGAGTGCCGCGGAAAGGGTCGTCCACCGGCAGCGGCGATTTCCACGCGAGGAAGGCCGAGGCCAGGGCGGAGGCTGCCAGGATCAACGCTGTCTTTGCGCTGCCCTTGGCGGGCCTCACCTGCGGACCTCCAACTGGTAGAGGGCGAGCTCGAGGTCCGGAGGCGCGCCGGGAGCCCGCTCGATGCGCAGTTGGACGAAGCGCTCGGGACGCGGCAGCCGCCAGCGGCAGCGGTAGCGTTGCGCGAAGAAATCGCCGGCCACCCAGGAGATCCAGGCGCGCGGCGCGCGGGCGCCCAGGCGCGCCACGTCCGGCCGCCGCGCCGCCCACTCGCCGACGTCCTCGCCCGCCTTCACGGTCCAGCCGACCGTGCGGCCCTGGCGGTCCCGCAGATGCACCGTGGCGACCGCGGTCCCGGGAGCCAGGTCCGCACCGTTGGCCAGATTCGATTCCAGCACCACGCTGCGCACCGGCGTCCCCGGAATCCCCGTCTCCCAGACCGGGTGGCCCGCGTCCA
>DATBGJ010000181.1:0-4362 GCA_036558045.1 Thermoanaerobaculia bacterium | reverse complement strand
CTGGCGGCCGCGGCCGAGCTCTGGCTCGCGGCGGCGCTGGCGCGCGATCAGGCCGGCCACGGCGAGAGCTCGCCGGCGCTCGACGCCTACCTGGAGGCGGCCCGCGCCAGCTACGCCTACCTCTTCTACACCGCCCGCAATCCCGGCGAGCGCGCCCTCGAGGACCGCCAGCGCCAGGTGCGCGATTTCTACAACTACGCGACCGAACGGGCGGCGGCGCTCTTCATCGCCCAGAAGCTGGCCGAGGGGCGGACCGGCACGGCGTGGGACCCGACGCTGCGCACTCGCTCCTGGCAGCTCCAACTGGGCTTCACCGACGTGCGGCTGCCGCAGGGGCGGCCGCTGCAGGAGCTGGTCGCGGCCTCGCGGCTGAGCTTCGGCGGCCTGCGCAACGCCTACCGGCGAGACGGCTTCGGCGCCGAATTCGTCGCCGTCGCGGCGGACGCCAAGGAGGAACAGACGATACGCGAAGCGGGATACGTGGCCGCATCGGTGGTGCTGCGCTTCCCCGGCGACTCGCTGGCCGAGGTGCTGGCGGCGCGGCAGGCGACGCTCGAAGCCTACGACTCCTCCCGCCACGAGAGCGTTTCCCTGCGCGGTGCGGAGGTGCGATTGGCGGCGAACTTCACCGCGCCTTACGCGCTCTGGCTCGAGCGCTCGAAATTCGACCGCGAGGCGAAACGGGCCCTCTTCGGGCGCACGGAGCAGCTCGTGCAGCCGCGGGTCTACCTGATGCAGCCCTACGACCCGGACCGCCTCACCGTGGTCCTCATCCATGGGCTCGCGAGCAGCCCCGAAGCCTGGATCGACCTCGCCAACGAGCTGATGGGCGACGAGGAGATCCGGCGGCGCTACCAGGTGTGGGAGGTGTTCTATCCCACCAGCGTGCCCATCTCCTACAGCCGGCAGGCCATCCTTCAGGCCCTCGAGGAGACCCTGGCGCGGTTCGATCCGGGCCGCACGGCGGCGGCGAGCCGCAACATGGTGCTCGTCGGCCACAGCATGGGCGGCGTCATCGCGCGGCTGCTGGTCCTCGACGCCGGCGACGACCTGTGGCGCGCCCTCCTCGGGCGCGTGCCGGACGGCGAGCAGAAACGGCGTCTGGCGGTGCTGGCGCCCTATCTCGACCTGAAACCGATGCCGGAGGTCGGGCGCGCGGTCTTCCTCGCCAGCCCCCATCGCGGCGCGCCGAAGGCCGGCAGTTGGCTCGGCCGCCTGGGCTCGCGGCTGATCCGGCTGCCGGCCTCGCTGATGGCCGTGGCCGGCGAGATCGCCGACGCGCTCGAAGGCGAGGCGCTCGCCGCCGACGCCGTCAACGTGCGCATCGGGCCGGACAGCGTCGACTTCCTGAGCGATCGCCGGCCGTACCTCGCCATCACCTCGCAGCGGCCGATCGCGCCCTGGGTGACCTACCACTCGATCATCGCCTGCGCCGATCCCAAGGCCTCGGAAGCAGCCTGCAGCGACGGCATGGTGCCCTACTCCAGCGCGCACCTGGAGGGCGCCGCCTCGGAGCTGCGGGTGACCTCGGGGCACAGCGTGCAGGAGACGCCGGAGGCGATCCTCGAGCTGCGGCGCATCCTGCACCTGCATCTGGAGACGACCGGTAATTCTTCCTATTGACATTCGATACGAGCTAGGATTATCCTCCTATCGATACTCGATAGGAGGAGCCGTGAACGAGGAAAAGACCGAACTGTTGCAGGGTACCCTGGACCTGCTGATCCTGAAGGCGGTGACGCTGGGGATGAACCACGGCCTGGGGATCGCCAAGCGCATCGAGCAGATCACTCGCGGGGCGTTCCAGGTCAAGCCCGGCTCGCTGTTCCCGGCGCTCCACCGCCTGGAGGAGAGCGGCTTCCTGAAGGCGGAGTGGGGTGAATCGGAGAACAACCGCCGCGCCAAGTTCTATCGGCTGACGCCGGCCGGGCGGCGGCGGCTGGAGATCGAAAAACAGAGTTGGGAGCGGGTCGTCGTCGCCATCGCGCACGCGCTCGCGGCCACCTAGCGGCGAGGAGGACGTATGCCGGTCATGACGCGTGGCTCGAGCGTGATGCGCAACCTGTTCCGGCGCGAGCGGGTCGAGCGGGACCTCGACGCGGAGATCCGCTCCTACTTCGACGCCCTCGTCGACGAGAAGGTCGCCGCCGGCATGCCGCCGGAGGAGGCGCGGCGCGCCGCGGCGATCGAGGTAGGCGGCGTCGAGCAGGTCAAGGAGCGGGTGCGCGAGGTGCGCGCGGGAGCGTTCCTGGAGTCGCTGCTGCAGGACCTGCGCTACGGCCTGCGCACGCTGGCGAAGACCCCCGCCTTCGCCGCCGCCGCGGTGCTCACCCTGGGCCTCGGCATCGGCGCCAACACGGCGATCTTCTCCGTCATCAACGGCGTCCTCCTGAACCCTCTGGCGGGCCGCGACCCGGACCGTCTCGTGATGCTGTGGGAATCTGCCAAGGACATGCCGCAGATCGCGGTGTCCTACCCCGACTACGCCGACTGGCGGCAGCGCACGCACAGCTTCGAGGACATCGCGGTCTTCAAGGGATTCGACCAGTTCAACCTGACGGGACAAGGCGATCCTGAACGGGTGCACGGGGGGCTCGCATCGGGAAACCTCTTCACCGTCATCGGCGTCGAGCCGGCGCTCGGCCGGCTGATCTCTCCCGGCGACGATCGGCTGGAGGCGGAGCCGGTGGCAGTGCTCGGCGATGGATTCTGGCATCGCCGTTTCGCCGCGGATCCGCGAGCAGTGGGCAAGCCGATCGTGCTCGACGGCGACGCCTATACGGTCGTCGGCGTGCTGCCGCCGAGCTTCCGGCTCGGCGAGGTGGACGTCTGGATTCCGGTCGGACGCTTTATCCACACGCCGAATTTCACGCGTTCCAATCATCCCGGGCTCCTCGGGATCGGCCGGCTCAAACGGCACGTCACGCTCGATCGGATGCTCGCCGATCTCGCCGCGGTGGCGAGACAGCTCCAGCATGACTATCCGGCCGACAACACCGGCATCGGCGCCGCGGGAGCACCCCTCAAGGAGACGGTGGTCGGCCACATCCGCCAGCCGCTGAGCGTGCTCGCCGTGGCGGTGGGCCTGGTGCTGCTCGTCGCCTGCGCCAACGTGGCGAACCTGTTGTTGAGCCGCGCCGCCGCGCGGCAGCACGAATTCGCCTTGCGCGTCGCCATCGGCGCCGGCAGGAGGCGGGTCGTCCGCCAGCTCCTCACCGAGAGCGTCCTCCTCGCCGCGGGCGGCGGCCTCCTCGGGCTCGCTCTCGCCTGGGCCGGGGTGAAGCTCCTCATCGCCTTGCATCCAGCCGACGTTCCCCGCCTCACCGAGATCCAGGTGGACGGCACCGTCCTGGCGTTCACCTGCGGCCTCTCCCTGCTGACGGGCCTCCTCTTCGGCCTCGCTCCGGCGCTGCACCTGGCGCGCAGCGAGCCGCTCCTCGCGCTCCAGGAGAGCGGACGGCGCGGCGGCGGCGGCCGCGTGCGCCTGCGCCTGGTGAGCGGCCTGACCGTCGCCGAGGTAGCGCTGTCGCTCGTTCTCCTGTTCGGCGCCGGGCTTCTCGTGCGCAGCTTCGCCAAGCTCGCCGGCGTCGATCCGGGATTCGATCCGCGCCATGCAACCGCCGCGCTGATCGAGCTTCCCGAGCGGGACTACCCCGACGACGCCCGGCGCCAGCTCGCCTTCGAGGAGCTCATGCGCCGTGTGCGCGCGCTGCCGCAGGTGCGCGAGGCCGCATGGTCGACGGACCTGCCGCTGAATGCGGGTTGGCAGTCGACGTTCAGTTTCGAAGGTCAGGAAGCCGGCCCGGGAAAGTCCCCTATCCTCAACGCCGCGGCGGTGAGCCCCAGCCTCTTTCACACGGTGGGCATCCGGTTGGTCGCCGGGCACGGCTTCGGGCCCGCGGACAAGCAGGGGCGGCCGCCGGTCGTGGTGGTGAGCGCAACCGTCGCCAAGCGCTTCTTCGGCGATCGCGGCGCGGTCGGCGGACGCATCAGGCAGGGGCCCGTGGACTCGGACTCCCCCTGGCTCACCATCGTCGGCGTCGTCACCGAGGTGAAGAATGAGGGGCTGCGCGCGAGCGGGCGCGGCACCATCTACTTCCCGCTCGCGCAATCGCCGTCGCCGGCGCTCTGGCTCATCGTCCGCAGCGAGGCGCCGGCCGACCGGCTCCTGCCGCTGCTTCGCCGCGAGACCGCCGCCGTGGACCGCAATCTTCCCCTCGCCAACGTCACCACGCTCGACGACGCGCTCGGCGAGTCCATGACGCAGGAGAGGTTCTCGATGCTGATGCTCGGCCTCTTCGCGGCGCTCGCCCTGGTGCTCGCCGCGGTCGGCATCTACGGCGTGATCGCCTACAGCGTCGC
>DATBGJ010000180.1:0-2429 GCA_036558045.1 Thermoanaerobaculia bacterium | reverse complement strand
CGGATTATCTGCTGGGGACCTTCTCCTGGGTCTGGAACCTCACCGCCGACAGCCTCACCGAGCTCAAGCTGAACCACAACAAGGAGGAGAACTCGAGCATCCCGATCACGGACCTCGGCTACCGTCCGGCCTTCAATGCAGCCCGGCCGGATCTGGCCGGTGCGTTCACTACCGCGACGGGGCACATCGTCGGCGGCGCCACCGCCGCCGGGCAGACCGTAGGCGGCGGCAGCCTCAACAACTTCCAGGACTTCAAGCGCGACGAGGCGCGGCTCACCTATCAGCGGTTCGCTTCCTTCGGCACGACGCGTCACGACCTCCGCGCCGGCATCACCTACGACAAGAACGAGGAGCGCCTCGACCGGGTGGCGAACGGCTGGGGGACCATCTCCTTTAGCACCACGACGCAGTTGTACACGGCCAACTACGTCTCCATCCAGCCGCCGCACACCGGCCGCGCCGAGGTCTGGGGCGCCTTCCTCCAGGACCAGATCGCCCTGGGCGAGCGGACGACGCTGACCGCCGGCCTGCTGGTGAACAAGGACGAATACTTCGGCGAGGGCCTGGGTTCGACGCCGGGAACCAAGACCAAGGTCAAGATCCTGACCTTCGACTGGGATCAGCAGATCCAGCCGCGGCTCGGCCTCTCCTTCGTCCCCGATCCCTCGCGGGGCGACAAGCTCTACTTCAACTTCGGCCGCTACTCCAACACCGAGAACAAGTCGCTCACTCGGGCCGCCTCGCCGACCCGCATCTTCACCACCCGCGCCACCTTCGACGTCAACGGCAATCTCCTCTCGGACGTGCCGGCGGCCAACACCCAGAACAAGAAGATCGATCCGGGCCTCGATCCGATGTACACCGACGAGTACCTCGCGGGCTACGCGCGGCCGCTCGGGCAGGTCTGGTCGGCGGAGATCTGGGGGATGTACCGCTCGGTCAACGACATCTTCGAGGACGTGAGCGCCGACGGTCTGGGCAACGGCCCGTTCCACGTCGCCCAACTGCCGAACGCCTACCGCAAGTACACGGCCGCCTCGATCGAGCTGAACCGCCGGCCGGTCGACGACCGCTTCAAGCACCTGTGGGTCAACGCCAGCTACACCTGGAGCCGCCTGAAGGGCAACTGGGACATCGACTACGCCGACCAGCTCTTCTTCAACTCTTCCATCCTCCAGGACGGTCCGGGCGTGTTGATCACCGACAACCGTGACGGCCTGCTGCTCGGCGACCGCACGCACGTCGTCAAGTTGTTCGCCACCATCGAACCCATCGACCGGCTGCGCACCGGCACCTACATCCGCTATCAGAGCGGCGGCGCCTGGGAGGCGCGGGCGCAACCCTCCACCAACGTCTCCAGCAGCTACTACTACTACCTGGAGCCGGCGGGCTCGCGGCGGATGGACGATTGGCTCAACGTCGACCTGCTCACCTCGTACGAGCTGCGCTTCGGCGGCGTCGGCGTCGAGGTGGAGGCCCGCATCACCAACCTGTTCGACGAACAGGCGGAGCTGGCGGTGGACCAGCGATGGATCCTCAACCAGCCGCTCATCCCCGGCAATCCCGCCGCCAGCCCGGCGCTCAGCAAGCCTTCGAACAACCCGCAGTTCGGCAAGCCGACCCAGCTCTCGGATCCGCGGGCGATCGTGCTGTCGACGATCTTGCGGTTCTGACGGGGGGTCTGCGGTAAGGTGCGGGCGTGGAGATCCGCGACTTCGCCCGCACCGTTCTCCTCACCGAAGATCTCGACGTCAAGCTGGCGCCGGCCGCCGCGGAGCTGACGGACGAGGATCCCGGTCCTCCCTTTCGCGCCGCCGCTCCGGGCCGGCCGCCGCGCCTGCGGTTCCAGGCCGTCGAGGTGCCGGCGAGCGAAGGGATGCACGATCCCGCGCAACGGCCGCGCATCCTCCACGCCCTCGCCAACCACGAATTGCAGGCCGCCGAGCTGTTCGCCTGGGCGCTCCTCGCCTTTCCCGACGCGCCCGCGGACTTCCGGCGCGGATTGCTCCGCATCCTCGCCGACGAGCAGCGCCACACCCGCATGTACATCGCCCGCGTCGAGGACGCCGGCGCGCGCTTCGGCGACTTGCCGGTGAGCGGTTACTTCTGGGGCAAGGTCGAGGCGATCACCACGCCGCTCCGCTTCCTCTGCGCCATGTCGCTCACCTTCGAGAACGCCAACCTCGACCACACGCTGGAGTATGCCGAGGCGGCGCGGCGGGCGGGCGATCTCAGGACGGCCACCGTCATCGACGCCGTCCACCGCGACGAGATCGAGCACGTCCGCTTCGGCTGGACCTGGCTGCAGGTCTTCAAGGAGAGAGACGAATCCGCCTGGGAAGCCTTCCGCGCCAACCTGGCGTGGCCGCTGCGGCCGGCGAAGGCGCGGGGCAGGACGTTCCACCGCCAGGGACGCGAGGCGGCTGGGC
>DATBGJ010000179.1:0-1780 GCA_036558045.1 Thermoanaerobaculia bacterium | reverse complement strand
CTCGATCTGGAGGTGCTCGACTCCGGCTGCTGCGGCATGGCCGGCTCGTTCGGCTTCGAAGCCGGAGACCACTATGACGTGTCGATGAGAGTGGGCGAGCAGGTGCTGCTGCCCGCCGTGCGCGAGGCGCCGGAGAATGCGTTGATCGTGACCAGCGGCTTCAGTTGCCGCGAGCAGATCGCCCAGGCTACGGGCCGCCGGGCGCTCCATCCGGCCCAGGTGCTGCGGCTGGCTCTCCGAGCCAACACGAGATCAGGAGATAGACCGCCAGGGCAATCAACGCCACCAGGGTGAGGACGGTAGCCTTGGCGCCGGCGTCCAGCTCCCGGCGCGTCGCGGCGCGGAATTCCTCCAGATCGCGGCGCAGGGAGCGGTCGCTCTCCCGCGTCTGCTGCGCCAGCGCTTCGAGCCCCTGCGCGAGGCCGGAGAGGGTCAGGGGCGGCGCGGGGAGCGAAGGCTCCAGGGCCGGACCCGACGCACCCGCCGCGCTCTCGTCCGACTCCGGCCGGCGGAGGACGGTGCCGGGGTTCGGACCGTTTTCCGAAGGCAGGGAGCCGCCTCTCGCCATGTCGGCCCGCAGCTCGGCCACGATCTCGGCCTTGAGCCGGCTGCGCGATTCGGCGAGCGCGCTCTCCAGGCGCAGGGCCGCGAGGCGGGACTCCTCCTGGCGCGCCCGCACCTCGAAGAGCTGGACGTAGAGCGCCAGCGCCGCGGCGGCCAGCGCGATGACCGCCGCCACCAGCTTCGCCGTCCGTTCCCCGGATCGTCCGCGCATCATTTGATCCCCCTGCTGGTCCCGATGCGGTTGGCGTTGCGGATGGCGGCCACGATGTGCCGGATGTCGTAGCCAACCACGATCCCCGAGTTGGCACGCGTGTACAGGTCGCTGTAAGCCTTCGCCTGGGGATTGCTCAGATCCTTTTGCTTCAGCACCGGCAGGGCCTCGTTGCGGTAGCCGCCGACCACGCCGGCGACGCGGAACATGCCGGTCTCCGCGTGCCAGAAGACGATCGGGCCGCCGGAGAAACCGGGATTGTTCTGGCCGTCGAGGTAGAGCACGACGGCCTCCGGGTCCCGCGTATCGAGCGCCGAGAGGATGCCGCCCTTGAGGAACGGGATCTCGCCGAAGCCCTTCGGCGCGGCGACGGAGCCGAAGGTGCTCAGGCCGTAGGGATAGCCGAGGAAGTAGACCTGCTGGCCGAGCGTCAGGCCGGCGGCGGTGGGCTCGAGAGGAAAGGTGACGGTGATGGACCGGCCGAGATCGAGCGCCGCGATGTCCACCGCCGCGTTCGCCGGATAGATGGCGCGCGCCGCGGTGCTCTTCCAGCGCCCCTCGGTCCACAGCTCGATGTTCCCCTCGCCGCCGAAGTCCCGCAGATTGTGCCGGGCGGTGACGAGGTACTGCTTGCCGTCCACCTCGATGGTGAAGGCGGAGCCGGTGCCGGCGGCGGTGCGGATGCGCAGCACGCGGAAGATGACGTTCGAGGTCGGGATCTCGGCCTGGGCGGCGACGGCAGCGGCGAGGAACAGCGTCAGCAGGACCTTCGCCACCCTCTCGCCGCCGCTTCGCCCGCGCCCGCGCATACAGCCCTGGTTCCGCAATTTGGGTGCCAGCGGGCGATCCTTCCTGACTGACAGGTGCGTTTTTTGCAGTAAGCAAACTGGTTGGGGCAACGATGGAGTGGGCCGGAAAGGGAGGTGGACGATGCCAAGCACCAGCTTCAAGGGTCACCCGATCCACCCCATTTTGGTGGTGTTCCCGCTGGGTCTCTGGACGTTC
>DATBGJ010000178.1:0-3386 GCA_036558045.1 Thermoanaerobaculia bacterium | reverse complement strand
GCCGCTCGCAGGAAGGAGTGCTCGGCGTTCTCCATGAAGACGAGAAAGCGCGAGAAGTGGACGATGCCGCTCATGTCCGTGTCCACGTATTCGACCTTCCTGCGGATGCGGTGCTCGTGCATGGGGCCTCTCCCTCCTGGCGTCCGAGCCGCCTATGGTACTGCTACTCTTCTCCGCCATGCCCCACGTCCTCGCTCTCGATCAGGGGACCACCAGCTCCCGGGCGATCGTCTTCGACGAGTCCGGGGGCCAGGTCGCCACCGCCCAGAGGGAATTCCGGCAGATCTTCCCCCGGCCCGGCTGGGTGGAGCACGACCCGATAGAGATCTGGGAGTCGCAGCTCGCCGTGACACGGGAGGCGCTGGCGCGGGCCGGGCTCGCGGCGGCGGACGTGGCGGCGCTCGGCATCACCAATCAGCGGGAGACCACGATCGTGTGGGACCGCGCGACCGGCGCGCCGGTGGGCAACGCCATCGTCTGGCAGGACCGCCGCACCGCCGACGCCTGCGCGCGGCTGAAGCGGCGGGGGCTCGCGCCGCTCTTCCGCGAGCGGACCGGCCTGGTGCTCGACCCCTACTTCTCCGGCACCAAGCTGGCCTGGATGCTCGACAATCTTCCCGGCCTCCGCACCATGGCGGACCGGCTCGCCTTCGGGACCGTCGATTCCTGGCTGATCTGGAACCTCACCGACGGCGCGCTGCACGCGACGGACGTCACCAACGCCTCGCGCACGCTGCTCTTCGATCTGGAGACGGGAGACTGGAGCGACGATCTCCTGGCCATCCTCCAGATCCCGCGCGCGATGCTGCCCAAGGTCCGCTCCTCCAGCGAGGTCTACGGCGAGACGGTCCCCGGCCTGCTGGGCGCCGCGGTGCCGATCGCCGGAGTGGCCGGCGATCAGCAGGCCGCGCTCCTTGGACAGGCATGTCTCGCGCCCGGCATGGTGAAGAACACCTACGGCACCGGCTGCTTCCTGCTGATGAACACCGGCGAGCGGCCCATCCCGTCGCGGCACGAGCTGCTCACCAGCCCGGCCTGGCGGCTCGGCGGCCGCACGGCTTACGCGCTGGAAGGCAGCGTCTTCGTGGCCGGCGCCGTGGTGCAGTGGCTGCGTGACGGCCTGGGGCTCATCCGCTCCTCCGCCGAGATCGAGGCGCTGGCCGCCAGCGTGCCGGACGCCGGCGGCGTCGTCCTGGTGCCCGCCTTCACCGGCCTCGGCGCTCCGCACTGGGACGCCTATGCCCGCGGCGCGCTGGTGGGGATCACCCGCGGCACCACGGCCGCCCACGTCGCCCGCGCCGCCCTGGAGGGGATCGCCTTCCAGGTGGCGGACGTCCTCGCCGCCATGGAGGCCGACTCCGGCGTGCGGGTGGCCGAGCTGCGCGTGGACGGCGGCGCCACGGCCAACAATCTGCTCATGCAGCTCCAGGCCGACCTCGCGGGCGTGCCGGTGGTGCGGCCGCGGGTGCAGGAGACCACGGCCCTCGGCGCCGCCTATCTCGCCGGCCTGGCGGTGGACGTCTGGAAGGACACGGACGAGATCGCCGCCCGCTGGCAGGTCGAGCACCGCTTCGAGCCCGCCCTGGAGCCGCATCGGGCGGCGGAGCGGCGAGCCCGCTGGAGCCGCGCGGTGGAGAGGGCCAAGGCGTGGGAGGAGGCGGAGGAGCCCCGGTGAACCGCGCCATCATGCTGGCCCGGCTCCTCGATCCCGGCGAAGCCTGGGACATCCTGATCGTCGGCGGCGGCGCCACGGGCCTCGGCAGCGCCGTGGACGCGGCGGCGCGCGGCTACCGCACGGCGCTGATCGAAGGGCACGACTTCGCCAAGGGCACCTCCAGCCGCAGCACCAAGCTGGTGCACGGCGGCGTGCGCTATCTGCAGCAGGGGAACGTCTCGCTGGTGCTCGACGCCCTGCGCGAGCGCGGACGGCTGCTGCGCAACGCACCGCACCTGGTGCACGACCTCGCCTTCGTGGTGCCGCGCTACGAGTGGTGGGACGGCCCCTTCTACGGCGCCGGCCTCAAGCTCTACGACCTGCTCGCCGGCCGCATGGGGCTCGAGCCCTCCCGCTTCCTCTCGCGCGAGGAGACGCTCGACCGCATCCCGACGCTGGAGCCGCACGAGCTGCGCGGCGGCATCGTCTATCAGGACGCCCAGTTCGACGACGCGCGCCTCGCCGTGACCCTGGCGCGCACCGCGGCGGACCGCGGCGGCGTGGCGGTGAATTACGTCCGCGCCGTGCGCCTGCTCAAGGAGGGGGGACTCGTGCGCGGCGCCGTGGTGCGCGACGAGGAGACCGGCGCGGAAGCCGAGGTGCGGGCGCGCGCCGTGGTCAATGCCACCGGCGTCTTCGCCGACGACCTGCGGCGGCTGGACGACCCCGAGAGCCCGCCGATCCTGGCGCCGAGCCAGGGCATCCACCTGGTGCTCGACCGCCGTTTCCAGCCCGGCGAGAGCGCCATCCTCGTCCCCCACACGGACGACCGCCGCGTGCTCTTCGCCGTGCCCTGGCTCGACCGGGTGGTGGTCGGCACCACGGACACGCCGGCCGTCGAGCCCGCGCTGGAGCCGCGGCCGCGGCCGGAGGAGGTCGAGTTCCTGCTCACCCACATCGCCCGCTATCTCAGCCGGGATCCGCTCCCCGCGGACGTCCTCTCCTGCTTCGCGGGCCTGCGGCCGCTGGTGCGCGGCGGCCGCGCCGCGGAGAAGACGGCGGCGCTCTCGCGCGACCACACGATCCTCGTCTCGCCCTCGGGGCTCGTCACCATCACCGGCGGCAAGTGGACCACCTACCGCCGCATGGGCGAGGACGCCGTCGATCAGGCGGCGCTCGTGGCCGGCCTCGACGAGCGTCCCTGCCCCACCGCCGATCTCCGCCTGCACGGCTGGAGCGAGGCGAACCGTCCCGAGACGGCCTGGGCCGAGTACGGCGCGGACGCGCCCGCCCTCGCCCGCCTCGCCGCCGAGCGTCCGGGCTGGGACGAGCCCCTCCACTTCAACCTCCCCTATCGCGCCTGCGAGGTGATCTGGGCCGCCCGCCACGAGATGGCGCGCACCGTCGAGGACGTCCTCGCCCGCCGCACCCGCGCCCTCCTCCTCGACGCCCGCGCCAGCGCCGAGATCGCCCCGGAAGTGGCGCGGCTGCTGGCCGGCGAGCTGGGGCGGGACGAGGCGTGGCAGGAAAGGCAGGTGGCAGGGTATCGGGAGCTGGCTCGGGGGTATTGGTTGGAGGAGTGAATTCAGGCGGGTGTTGGTAATGCGAGGCGTTATGCGCTTCGAAGCCTCACCCCCTGTCCCCCTCTCCCTGACGGGCGAGGGGGGACGCTCCACAGTCGGTATTGCCGATAGGAGCGCTCGGATTCAGCAAGCCCCCTTCGCCTGCGTCC
>DATBGJ010000177.1:0-14038 GCA_036558045.1 Thermoanaerobaculia bacterium | reverse complement strand
GGGCGACCGCTCGGTGCTCGACGCGCGCCTCGTCACCCTGCCGGAGTCGCTGAAGCAGTCGGGCTACCGCACCGCCGCCTTCCGCTCCAACCACTGGCTGCAGGCCAATTACGGCTACGCGCAGGGATTCGACTCGTTCCGCTACCTGCGCGAGGGCCGGCGGGCCGAGCGCTACCTGGCGGAGCTGCAGGGAGGACCCGATTTCGTCTGGATCCACATCCTGCCTCCGCACGCGCCTTACATCCGCCGGGAACCTTTCCTCGACCGGCTCGACGAGATCCCGCCGGACCTGCCGCGCCAGGTGCGGCCGATCGAGCTCGAGCCGTATTACGACCCGGCGGTGGACCTGCCGCCGCAGAAGGAGCGGGTCTTCCGGGCGATGTACGAGCTCAACGCCGCCTGGGCCGACCACGTGCTCGGCCAGTTGCTCGCGGCGCTCCGCAAGAGCGGCCAATGGGAGAAGACCTTCCTCGTCGTCACCGCGGATCACGGCGAGGAGTTCGGCGAGAACGGGCAGATCGCGCACGGCGGCAATCTCGGCCATGTGCTCGTCGAGGTGCCGCTGGTCATCAAGCTGCCGGCGGGCTTCCCGCGCAAGCTGGCCCTCGAGCCCGGCCGCCGGGCCGCCAACGTGCGGGTGGCCTCGACGCTGATCGAGGCGGCGGGAGGCAAGCCGCAGCCGGGAGCGGCGCCGAGCTTCTTCGGCCGCTTCGACAAAGGGGCTCTCTCCGAGCTCTACCTGGGCAACGGCGTCAATCGCTTCTCGCTCGTCAGCGGCGATCTGCAGCTCCTGTGGGAGAGTCGGTTCGCCGCCGCGGAGCCGGAGTACTACCGGGCTCGCTACGAAGGTCTCGGCGGCAGGCCCGAGCCGCCGCTCACCGAGCCGGCCAAGGCCATCTTCGGCCGGCTGGAGAAAGAGTTCGCGGCGGCCCTCCCGCTCACCGGCATGCGGGACGCGCCGCCGCAGATCACGCTCTGGCGCTGGACGGGGAAAGGCGTCGCGCGGGTGGACGATTCCAGCCAGGTCCAGCGCATGGCGCGCCAGCTCCGCAACGCCTGGCTGGCCGCCAACGGCTCCGAAACGCCGCCGGGCCGCTCGGTGGGCCGGCAGCCGCACCTCACGCCCAAGGAGGAAGAGGAGCTGCGGGCTCTAGGGTACGTGGCGGGGGGGAACTGATTGAAAGGATACCAAGGATGCCAAAGATCCCAAGGACTACCGAGATGAAAGGTTCTCTTTCAGACCTTTGGTATCCTTGTCATCCTTTTGGTCCTTTCGCCATCGGTAAATCTCCAAGCCGAATCCCCGCGGGCGGTCCTCCGGCCGCGAGGGAATGCGCACCCGCATCTCCTCCCCCCGCAGCTCGAAGCGCGGGCTGACGTGGAAGTAGCGGTTCAATTTGCGTCCGCTGTAAGCGAGCGGCACCTGGCGGGCTCCGGGATCGAGCCAGAGCTGAACCCACTTGCGGTTGGCGGACTCGCGCGGCACCCAGAGCACCAGCGAGACCGTTTCGCCCGGCCGCACGAATCCCTCGGGAAGCCTGCCGGCCAAGTACGGAGAGCCCTCGGGCCGCCGCACGCGCTGCACCAGCGGCTTGCCGCTCAGCGTCCAGAGATGGCTCAGGACCACCACGGGCTCGCCGCGGCTCTGGAACGGCCGGCTGCGCACGACTTTCATCTGGTTCTCCGGCAGGCGCGCGCCGCGGCTGCGGTAGAGCTCGGCTTCCGCTCCGGCGAGCCGGCCGCCGGGGAAGATCTCGACGTCCGCCCGGTCCAGGAACCGCGGATCCACGGCGGAGAGACGATCCACCGCGCTCACCAGCGGCCGGCGGATCTTGCCGTCGAAGTCGAAGCCGCCCAGCGCCTTCTCGTAGACGATGTGGCGCAGGCCGGCGGGCTCCAGGGTGGAGAGCAGGGAGCGGCTCGCCACCTCGAAATTGGTGGGCACGACGCGCCGATAGACGAGGATTCCCTGCTGGGCGACGAGCGCCGCGCCGACGGCGAGCCACACGGGAGCCGCGACGGGCCACTCCGCGAGCCAGGGAACGCGGCGGGCCAGCGCGCGCCAGAGCTCGGCCATCGCCCAGGCGGCGGCGAGCGAGGACATGGGCACGACCGGCAGGTAGTTCTGGCCGCGGAAGAGGGTCATGCCCAGCGCATGCAGCAGCGAGTAGCCGATCAGCAGGCCGAGCACCAGGATGAAGCCGAGCCGCCGTTGCGGCGGATCCTGCGGCTCCGCTCTCGCGATGCGCCACAGCATCCCCGCGACGCCGAGGGCCACGAACGCCGCGACGACGGGGCCGTGATGCTCGATCAGGAACTCGATCTGGCGTTTGAAGACCACCCAGTGGTTGCTCTTCTCGACGACGCCTTTGGCGGCGTAGCCGTTGACCACCCGCGGGATGAATTGGAAGACCACGCGCAGATAGGGATTGAGGATCACGAAGGTGACGACGGAGGTCAGGCCGGCGAGGAAGAGCCAGCGCCACTGCCGCGCGTCGCGCCGGCCGTTGACCAGCACGGCGGTGGTGATCGGCAGGGCCGCGGCGATGCCCGTGTATTTCGTCGACACGGCGAGCCCGACGCCGAGCCCGACGGCGAGGAAGCGGGCGAGGCTCGGCCGCTGGGCGGCGCCGAGCGTCCAGTAGAACGTCAGCAGGACGAGGAGGATGACGAGGATGTCCGGCTTGAACTCGACCGAAGCCAGCAGGTGGCGCGGGAACGCCGCCAGGATGACCGCCGCGAGCAGGCCCACCCCGGATGAGTCGATGCGCCGGCCGACGAGGAAGAGCAGCCAGAGGCCGAGCACGCTGTAGACGACGTTGACCATCCGGCAGAGCCAGTACGCGGTGGGGGAGTAGCCGCCGCCGGCCTTTCCGTAGATCGAGAACGGCGGATAGCGGGTGATCCGGTACAGCGTCTGGCTCGCCGCCAGCACCGCCGTCTGCGGCAGGTACGAGACGCTGAGGTAGAAGGTGTGCCGCGGCCGGAAGTCGCCGTGCTTCAGGATGGCCGAGATGTTCATGAAGCCGAAGCGCTCGTCGAAATAACGCTTCGAGCTCAGGCCCTGGCTGGCGTCCCACGTGCGCAAGGCGAAGCTGGCGATCAGCAGCGCCGCGAGGGCGATTCCAATCCAGCGCTTGGGCTCGGCCGAGAAGTCGGGATGGATCATGGGCGGGAGCGGATGGTAGCATGCGCTCCATCGCTTCGAAGGCCGGCGAAAGCCTCCCCATGCAGCAATCCCTCATCCCGCAGAGCGAGCGAGACGGCAAGCTGAAGGTCCTCATCTGCCTGCTCTATTACCTGCCGCACCGCACGGGCTTGACGCTCTACGTGCAGCAATTGGCCGAGCGGCTGGCCGCGCGCGGCCATCGCGTGACCGTCCTCTGCGCCCGCCACTCGCGCGAGACGCCTCTCGGCGAATCGCTGGAGAACGGCGTGCGGGTGGTGCGCCTCCGGCCGCTGCCGTTCTCGCTCAGCCGCGGCATGGTGATGCCCGGCTATCCGCGCATGCTCCTGCGCCTGCTGCGCGAGCACGACGTGGTGAGCGTCCACACGCCGATGCTGGAGACGGCCCTCATCCGGCTGGCGGCGCGGCTGACTGGACGGCGGATCGTCGCCACCCACCACGGCGATCTGGTGCTGCCGAAGGGAGCGCTCAACCGGTTCATCACCGCCACCATGTTCGTCCTTTTTCGCTACATGGCGAACGCGGCGGCGGCGCTGGTTTCGTATTCGCTAGACTATGCCCGCCACTCCTACTACCTGGAGCGTTACCTCGACAAGGTGACGGTGATCCCGCCGTTCATCGACGTGCCGCAGCCGAACGTGGAGAGGGTGCGGGAGCTGCGCCGGACGTGGTCGCCGGCCGGCGGGCCGATCGTCGGCTTCGCCGGCCGCTTCGTCGAGGAGAAGCGCCCGGACCTGCTGATCCGCTCGCTGGAAGTGGTGAACCGCGCCTTTCCCACCGCGCGTCTCGTCTTCGCCGGCCAGCATCAGATCCCCTATGAAGCCTATTGGCCCCGCCACCAATCGCTCGTGGACCGCTTCCGGGAGCAGCTCGTCTTCCTCGGCATCGTGCCCTGTGCCCAGGAGATGGCGGATTTCTACGCCGCCTGCGACCTGCTGGCCCTGCCCAGCGACACCGAGTGCTTCGCCCTGGTGCAGGCGGAGGCGATGCTCTGCGGCACGCCGGTGGTAATGACGGACATCCCCGGCGGGCGCGTTCCCGTGCAGCTCACCGGCATGGGAAAGCTCGTGCCGCGCGACGATTGGCAGGCCCTGGGGGAAGGGATCGTCGAAATCCTTTCCGATCGTGGCCGCTTCGTCAAGCCGGCCGAGGAGATCGCGCGGCATTTTTCGATCGCGGAGACGGTGGCTCGGTATGAGGAACTGTTCCGGAGGTACGCCGTGGGGCTGGGCATGCCTGCGGAGTCAGCGACTGCTCTTCGAGTCACGGAACGTCGGCAATCGGGTGCCGAGAGGCTATAATCGTCCATGAGGTTTGAATGGGATCGAGAGAAGGCGGACAGCAACCTGCGCAAGCACGGCGTCTCCTTCGAGGAAGCTGTCACCGTTTTCTACGATCCCCTTTCAGCCACGTTTCCGGATCCCGATCATTCCATCGGTGAGATCCGGTTGGTCACCTTTGGGTACTCTTCGCAGGAGCGGTTGCTGGTCATTGCCTACAGTGAGCGCGGCAGCCAGATCCGCATTATCAGCGCCCGGGAGGCCACTACACATGAAAGAAGACGCTATGAAACGCAAGACTCAAGACTTAGACGATGACCTTCGTCCGGAATACGATTTTGACTTCTCAAAGGCAGAGAGGGGCAGATACTACCGACGCTTGTTGAAGGAAGGCTCGAACATTGTGGTTCTGGAGCCCGATGTCGCGAAAGCATTCCCCGATTCCGCTGCGGTCAACGACGCCTTGCGGTCGCTCGTAGAGATTGCTCGCTCGTCCACCGGCCGCGCCCGGCGCACAGCCAAACGCGTCGAAAGCAGTACCATACAGCGATCAACGTAGGCGGCGGATCGCTCTTGCGGTTTCTGCTCAACGGATTACACTTTTCGGGCCTTCAAACACAGATTGACCGTCGAACGTTCAGGCGGCTCGTTCATCGCGTTCCTTCTATCGATCCAGTTCAGCATCTTCAGACCTAGATTGACGGGATGGAGCGGACTGCCGCCGTCGCGATCGAAGCTGCCGCGGTCCGCCACGTCGGCGAGGCTGCGTCCGAAGAGCCCAGATTCGAGGAGGGGCTTGCCGAGCCCGTAGACGAGATTGTGGACGAAGGGGAAGCAGTGATGGGTGAACGAACGCTCCTCCTCGACCTGAAATCCCGCTTCGAGCGCCGTCTTACGCAGCCGCTCCGGCGTGTAGAGCCGGAGGTGGAAGGCCCAGATCCCGGCGAGCGGGCCGCGGCCGATGTGGGTCCTGAAGAGCGTCTCCAGCGTCCTGTTGATCGGGTCCCACCAGAACGGATAGTTGGCGTTAGGAACCGTGATGAGCGCGAGGCCGCCAGGTTTGAGGACGCGTCGCACCTCGCGGAGAGCGTCCACGTCCCGCTCGACGTGCTCCAGAATCTCGGAGAGGATCACCGCGTCGAAGGTCGTGTCGGGGAACGGCAGCGCGTAGATCGAGGCGTTGTTCACCAGGATGCCTGGCAGGTGGGCTGTGTTCCGCCGCGCCTTGAGCAGATAGGGGAGCTCCAGGTCGATCCCGAACAACCGGGCGTTCCCCAGATGGCGGAGCATCTTGAGGTAGAACCCGCGCCCGCAGCCGCAGTCGAGAAGAGTCTGGCCATCCGTCGGCCCGAGCCACTCGAAGATCGTCCACGCCCGCCGCTTGAAGGCCATGTCGGCCTCTTTGCGGGTGAGGTAGGCGTAGGTCGATGCGGGAGCGTTGGGTTCGGCCATGGGCTGAGAAGGTTACTCGATGGTACCCTTGCGGGAAACTGACTTGATAAAGAACCCTTTCCCTCTCGTCGGCCTCATCCCCGCCGCCGGCCGGGCCGAGCGGCTCGGTCCTCTGCCTTGCAGCAAGGAGCTGCTCCCGGTCGGATTCAGGGAGACACCGAAGGGGCCTGTTCCCAAGGTGGTGGGCCACTATCTGCTGGAACGGTTCCGGGCCGGCGGCATCCGCCAGGTCTTCATGGTGCTCCACGAGTCGAAGTGGGACATCCCCCGCTATTTCGGCAGCGGCGAGATCGCGGACGTGGCGCTCGCTTATCTGTCCATTCCGGGCTCCCGCAGCGTGCCGGAGACGCTCGACCGGGCCTATCCCTTCGTCCGCGACTCCCTCGTCGCTCTCGGCTTTCCCGACGTGATCTTCGAGCCCGTGGACGCCTAGGCCCGGCTCGTCGAGCGGCAGGCCGCGACGGGCGCGGACCTCGTCCTCGGGCTCTTTCCGACCGAGCGGTTCCGCACCACGGACATGGTCGAGCTGGGACCGGACGGCCGGGTGCTCCGCGTCGAGGTGCGGCCGGAGAGGACGTCGCTCCGCTGCAACTGGCTGATCGCCGTCTGGGGTCCCGCCTTCACCGCCTTTCTGCATGAGGCGGTGCGCAGCGCGCCGGCGGGGGAGGGGGAGCTGCAGATCGGCGCCGTGGTGCAGGCCGCCATCGCCGCCAGGCTGCACGTCGAAGGGGTCGAGCTCCCGGAGGGCTCGTACCGCGACGTCGGCATCCCCGCCGAGCTGGCGGCGGCGATGCGGGAGCATGCGCGCCTCGATCCCGGTCCGGCCTGAAGCGCTCTGTTAACATCCGCCGCCGGATGTCGGAATCCCGAGAAACCAAGCTGCGTCTGGCCGTGGTGGGCTGCGGCGCCATCACCAGGCTCCAACACCTGCCGGCCATCGTCCTCTCCGACCGCGTGGAGGCCGCCGTGCTGGTGGACGTGGACGCGCGGCGCGCCGGCCAGCTCGGCGAGCGCTTCGCCGTGCCCGAGGTCGCGACGGACACCGGCGGCCTGCCGGGGCGCGTGGACGCCGCTGTCGTGGCGCTGCCGAACCACCTCCACGCGCCGGTGTCGATCGACTTGCTGCGGCGCGGCATCCACGTGCTGGTCGAGAAGCCCATGGCGATGAACGTCCACGAGTGCGACGAGATGATCGCCGCCGCCGAGGGCTCCGGCGCCGTGCTCGCGGTGGGGCACGAGTTCCGCTTCTTCGACTCCTCGCTTCTCGTCCGCAACCTGCTCCGCGACGGCCTCCTCGGCGAGCTCCGCCGCTTCGAGATGCACCAGGGATTGATCCCCCGCTGGCCCTTCGCCACCGATTTCTTCCTGAAGAAGGAGACGGCCGGCGGCGGCGTGCTCGCGGATTTCGGCGCCCACGTGCTGGACCTGCTGCTCTGGTGGCTGGGGGATTGGGCCGAGGTCGAGTACTGGGACGATGCCATGGGCGGCATCGAGTCCGACTGCGAGATGCGCCTGACGATGCGTTCGGGCCTCGCCGGCACCGTCGAGATCAGCCGCACCCGGAACCTCGCCAATACCTGCCTCTTCGAGGGCTCCCGCGCCACGCTGGAGGTGGGCATCTGGGATCCTGACCCCGAGATCCGCCTGCTCATCGCGGACCGCGCGGTTTCCCTCGCCGGCCGGGCGCGACGCGAGGGTGAATCGGCCGGCTCCGGGCTCGACTTCACGCAGGCGTTCGTGCGCCAGCTCGACGACTTTGCGGACGCGATCCGCGAACGCCGGGAGCCCTTTGTTCCAGGCCGGGAGGGACGCCGGTCGCTGGCGCTGATCGAGGCCTGCTACGCGCGCCGTCAACCCTTGGTGCTGCCCTGGTCGCTTCCTCCCGCGCCGCTGGAGCGGGCATCTTGAGCCTTGCCGGCCGCACGGCGCTGGTCACCGGCGCCACGGGCTTCATCGGCGGGCGCCTCGTCGAGCGCCTGATCCTGCAGCACGGGGTGAAGGTGCGCGCCCTGGTGCGCAATCTCGCCGGCGCCGGCCGCCTGGCTCGCTTTCCCCTCACCGTCCTCCACGGCGACGTCACCAATCCGTCCGATCTGGAGGCCGCGATCCAGGGTTGCGATGTGGTGTTCCACTGCGCCTACGGCACTTCGGGCAGCCAGAAGTACCGCGCGTGGGTGAACACGGAGGGGACGCGGCGCCTGCTGGCCGCGGCGCGCAAGGCCGGAGTGAGACGGATCGTCCATCTCAGCACCCTCATGGTCTACGGCCAGACGGCGGACGGCGATCTCGACGAGACCGCGCCGCGGCGGCGCTTCGGCAATCCCTACTCGGACAGCAAGCTGGCGGCCGAGCGGAGCGCCCTCTCCTCGGGATTGCCCGTCGCCGTGCTGCAGCCGACGGCGGTCTACGGCCCGTACGGCGGCGTGTGGACGGAGAGCGTCCTGCGCGCGCTCAAGACCGGCCGGCAGATCCTCGTCGACGGCGGCGGGGGACTCGCCAACGCCGTGTACGTGGACGATCTGGTGAGCGCCATGCTCCTCGCGGCGGTGGAGGAGCGCGCGGCGGGGGAGGCGTTCCTGATCTCCGGCGAGGAGCCGGTGACGTGGAAGGAGCTGTACGGCCGTTTCGAGCACATGCTTGGCGGCGAGCCCCGGACGATAGCCATGGCCCAAGCCGCAGCGCTCGCCTACTGGCGCCAATCGCAGCGGCAACGGCCCCGCGCCCTGGGAGAGGCCTTCCGGCTCCTCAAGCAGGAGCGCGGCGTCCGCGAACGCATCGAGCGCACCCGCGAGGTCCTCTGGCTGCGCGAGATGGCGAGCTCCGTGCTGCCGGAAGCGTGGCAGCGGAGGATCAAGCGCCGGCTCGGCAGCGGCGGCCCGCCGGCGGCCCCGGACCGTGCGCTGCCCATCCATCCGCTGTCGCCGGAGATGATCGGCTTCTTCCGCGCCAGGACCCGCGTGCGCATCGACAAGGCGAAGCGGCTTCTCGGCTACGCGCCGGCCTTCGATTTCGCCTCCGGCATGGACCTGACCGAGCAATGGGCGCGATGGGCGAACCTGCTATAAGGGGATCCACCGAGCAGCGCGTCCTGCGCTCAACGATGGCGTCCTACGCCATCCAGCTCGCTCGCCTGGGCATCAGCTTCGGGGCCAAGCTGGCGCTCGCCCGCCTCATCCTGCCGGAGGGGCACGGCGTCTACGAGCTGGCGCTGCGCGTCGTCACCGTGGCCGCCGCCGTCCGGGACCTCGGCCTGCCATACCATCTGCTGCGCGACCCGCGCCGTCCCTACGGCACGGTCCTCGCTTTCATCACGGGCCTCGGCTCGCTGGTCACCCTGCTGGTCATCGGTTTGGCGCCGGTCTTCGGGCGCTTCGATCCGAACGTGCCGGCGGTGCTGCGGGTGTTCGCCGTCTGGGTGCTGCTCGACGGCTTGGCGGTCGTCCCCAGGACGTTCTTCGAGCGCGAGCTCAGCATCGGCAATCTGGTGGCGCCGGAGATCTGGCGCGGCGCCGTCATCGCCGCCGTGTCGGTGGGCCTCGCCTGGCTCGGCTGGGGATATTGGAGCTTCATCGCCGGCGATCTCGTCGGCGCCGCGCTCCTCGCCGGCTACTCCTGGTACAAGGCGTGGGGGAAGATCCCGCTGGCGGTCGAGCCGGGCCTGGTGCCGGACCTCCTGCGGCGGAGCTTTCTGCTCTTCCTCATCTGGATCGCCGTCCAGCTCGTCACCTATATCGACGTCTACATCATCGGCTGGTTCCGCGACGCCACCACCGTCGGCCTCTACGCGCGGGCCTACGGCATCGCCTTCCTCGTCGCCACCATCGTCTATCCGCGCTCCTTCTTCCCGACGCTCGTCGAATACCTGCGGGACCGCCCGCGCTTCGTCGAGTTCTACCGCCTGGGCACGGTTCAGCTCCTCGGCTGTCAGGTGGTAGGGAGCTATTTCCTGCTGTTCAATGCGGAAAAGACGATCCTGATCCTCTTCGGCGCAGACTGGCTGGCGGCGGCGCCCATCCTGCGGGTCCTCTCCTTCATTCCCTTCTCCTATCAATTCAGCATGCTCGGCGGCGAGATGCTGAAGGCGGAGCACCGCGACCGGCCCTGGCTCGTCATCGAGCTGCTCAACCTCGCATCGCTGGTGGGCTGCGGCATCCTCCTCACGCGGCTTCACGGCGCCGCCGGCATGGCCGCGGCCAATTATCTGCTGGCCGGCAATCTCGTCATGGCCTGGGAGATCGCGCGCGTCTTCGGGCCGCGCTTCCGGGGGCTGCTGGGGGACCTGGCGCAGCTCTACCTGATCCCCCTGCCCTTCTTCGCCCTCGCCGCCTGGCTGGCTCCCGCCAACTCCTGGTCGCGCTTCGCCGCCTCGCTGGCCGCCGCGGCGCTGGCGGCCGGCCTGCTGGCGGCGCGCTACTGGCGGCCGTTCCGGACGTTCTTCTCCCGGTAGGCTCCGGTACGACGGCACCTCGGTCATGGCAGAATGCTGTCAGACATGATGGCCGCTGAGCCTGCCGCCGCGCCGGCAACCACGTCCATTCCGCGGCCTGCCGCGCCGCTGCGGAAACGGCTGCTGCTCGCCGCCGTCTCGCTGCTCGTCTCGCTGCTGCTCGCCGAGGGGGTGCTGCGGCTCACCGGGGTCGCCGCCGCCGGCCGCGGCGCGCCCTGGTTCGCGGGCGGCAACCATCCGCGCTTCCTCTTCGCTCCCGACCGCGCCAGCGGCTACACCCTGCGGCCGGGTTTTCATGGCCGCGAGGTGGCGCCGGGGCGCGAGTTCGAGGTGCCGGTCACGATCGACGCCCGTGGCCTGCGCGATCACCGGCACACCGCTGCGCCGCAGCCGGCGGTGCTGGCGCTCGGCGACTCGATGACCTTCGGCGAGGGAGTGGGCGAGGAAGAGGCCTGGTCTGCCATCCTCGAGCGCGCCCTCGGCGTGCGGGTCTACGACGGGGGCGTGCCCGGCTACTCCTCGCCGCAGATGCTGGCACGCCTGCGGCGCCTGCTGCCGGCGCTGCGGCCGCGGCTGGTGCTGGTGGCGCTCTCGCCGCACTGGGACCAGCAGCGCTGCGCCGAGCCGTTCCTCTACCTGGGCGGCTTCATCGTCGCGGGCGGCTACGCGCCGCGCCTGCATCTCATCGACGGCAATCTCTACCTTGCCGACGTGCGCTGGCCGGTGGTGGGCCCGGTCACCGCTTACGCCAAGCGCTGGTCGCACCTGGCCCGCCTGCTGCTGCCGGCGGTGCGGGCCGGGGCGGCTGCGGTGGTCGGCGAGCGTTCGCGCGGCGAGACCAGCGGCGACGTCGGCCCGAGCGCCGCCGCCCTCCTGGCCATGCGGCGCGACGCGGCCGCGGCCGGCGCGCGCTTCCTGGTCATCTTTCTCGACAGCCGCGGGCGCGTCTACGCGGAGGACCGCGACGCGCTCGCCGCGGCGCTGCTCCGACAGGGGATCGAGCCGGTGGCGCTCGATCGGCTGCTGGCCGGCGAGGACTGGCAGGCGCTACGCTACCCGCGCGACCAGCACTGGAACGCGCGCGGCCATCGCGCCGTCGGCGAGGCGCTGGCGCCCATCGTGCGCCGGCGGCTCGAGTAGCCTCGGCGCCGGCCGCGGCTTCAGGGAGCGAGCACGCGGTAGCGCCAACAGCCGCGCAGGCGCCCCAGCCGCCACCCCGCCTGCCACACCCACTGCGCGCGGCGCACCCGCGTCACCGCGAGCGGCAGCGTCGCGGCCAGTTTGGCGAGGCGCATCGCCCCCGCCGTCCACGGCAGGCGCGGCATGTCGAGCTTGCGGTAGCGGGCGTAGATGCGCACGTTGTGCTCGCCGTAAAAGAGGCCTTGACGGAAGATGCCGCGCAGGTCGCCGCGGTAGCGCACGTGGACGACGGCATCGGGCACGAAGCGCAGCGCGACGCCCAGTCGCTGCAGGCGCCAGCAATAGTCGGTGTCCTCGAGCGCCGCGAGCGTCTCGTCGAAGCCGCCGATGCGCTCATGCAGCGCGCGCCGGATGCCGAGGCCGCAGCCACCCGCGTGCGGCAGATAGGGAGGGTAGACGTAGGGGTTGAGGCCCATCGCCTGCGGGTTGCCGCGCGCCTCCTCGACCCACGGCTCGTTCAGCCGCGCGGTGTCGAACCGCGAGGCGACGAAGGGGTGCTCGGCGAGCGCCCGGCCGAGCGCCGCGAGCCACCCTGGCGCGGCTACGTCGTCGGCGTCGATGAAGAGCAGCGCCTCCCCGCGCGCGGCGGCGGCGCCGACGTTGCGCGCGTGCGCCTGACCGCGGCGGTCGGAGGCATCGACGACGGTGAGCCGCGGCAAGCGCGCGGCGGCGGCGCGCGCGACCTCCACCGAGCCGTCGCGGGAGCCGTTGTCGGCGACGATCACCTCCCAGTCACCCGCCCACGACTGCTCGGCGAGCGCCGCGAGCTGCTGCGGCAGGAACGCCGCCGCGTCGAGGACCGGGATGACGACCGAGAGCGAGAGCGGCGGCGCGTCCGCGGCGCGCCGCCCGAGGTCGAGGCCGGCGAGCGTCGGCTGCGGCGGCCCGGGCACGGCGAATGGTTGGGCAGGCGCGAGGTCCGTCACGCGGCGCATCTTAACCGACGCGGCAACGCGCCTCCCCGCCCTCGTGCTACATTGCAGCACCGTTGGCGAGGGGGATCGATGATGAAGCTGGGACGCAACCCGCTGGTCCGTGCGCTCGTGCAGGCCTGGCCAGCTCCCTGGCGGGCGCTGCTCGAGCGCGCCGCGCGCGGCGACCTGCCGCGCGTCCTCTACCGCAAGGCGGTGGCCCACGAGCTCGTCCACCCGCTTTTTCCCACTGGCGTCACGCTGCGCTGTGGGCCGTTCGATTTCGTGGTGCCCGCGGAGGTCGGCGCCGACTACTGCCACTTCGAGCCGCTGAGCCAGCAGGCGTTCGTCGACGCGGTGCAGCCGGGGATGACGGTGCTCGACGTCGGCGCCAATGTCGGCTACTACACGCTGCTCGCCGCCAGCCGCGCCGGCGAGGGAGGCCGCGTGCACGCGGTCGAGCCCTGCGACGGCAACCTCGCGGTGCTGAGCCGCAACCTCGAGCGCGCCGGCGTGCGCAACGTCACCGTGCACAATTATGCGGCTGGCGAGACGAAGCGCCAGCGCACCTTCCACGTCACCGAGTCTTCGATCGACCACGGTTTCTACCCGCACCCGATGGCGAAGACCGTGCGCACGGTGGAGGTCACGGAGATGCCGGTCGATGACTTCATCCCGGCGCCGGTCCAGGTCGCCAAGGTGGACGTCGAGGGTGGCGAGATCGAAGTGCTCAATGGCATGCGCCGGTTGCTGGCGGAGAGCCGGCCGTTCACGCTGTTCGTCGAGTGGTCGCCGTGGTGCATGCGCAACGCCGGGCGCGAGCCGCTGGAGCTGCCGGCGAAGCTCGCCGAGCTCGGTTTCGACGAGGTCACGGTGCTCGAGGACAGGACGCGGCGGCGGCGCCCGCTCGCCGAGGTGGAAGCGGAGCTGCGAGCCCGGGAGCTGCCGGACGACTGGTACGCGAACCTGCTGGCGGTGCGACGCTGAGCCCGAACATGAAAGCGCTCGCGGCGCGCCGGTTCGCTCCCGCTCTCGCCCTCCTGCTGCTCCTCTTTGCCCTCTGGGGAGGATGGTTCATCTATCGCACGTCGTTCGTGGTCGAAGGGAAGCGCTACTTCATCCTCTTCGACGACGCGATGATCTCGATGACCTACGCGCGCAACCTGGTGGAGGGGCACGGCCTCAACTGGGCACGGTGGGGCGAGCCGGTCGAAGGCTTCACCCATCCGCTCTGGCTGCTGCTGATGATCCCCGTCAACGCCCTGCCCATCGCGCTGCGCGACCGCAGCCTGCTGATGCAGGTGCTCTCGCTGCTGACGCTCGCCGCAACCATCATCGCCGTCCGGCGGCTGGTGCTCGATCATTTCTCGGCGGCGGACGTCCGCCACTGGATGCCGGCCGCCGTGCTGACCGCCTTCTACTACCCGCTGGCGTACTGGACCTTGATGGGGATGGAGACCGGGCTCCAGGCGCTGCTGACAGTGATGGCCGTGCACCTCTCCCTCGCCGCCGTTCACGGCGGCCGCGACCGCCACCTGCCGCTGTGGCTCGTCTGCACGGC
>DATBGJ010000176.1:0-9056 GCA_036558045.1 Thermoanaerobaculia bacterium | reverse complement strand
TTCGTCCTTGTCATCCTTTTTGTCCCTTTCCTGACCTTCTCCCAGGAGGCTCCTGAAGACCCGGAGCTCGCCGCCGCCTCCGACGCCGACGCCTCCCCCGGCGCCCTCGGCCTGCCGAACACCGACGCCGTAAACGCCGGTTCGCCTTGCGCGGGAACGCTGCCGGCGCCCGTGCGCATGGCGGACGTCCAGCAGGGCCGGCTGCTGCTGAAGACCGTCCATGCCGGCGTCTATCTTCCGGCGCCGGTTCTCGCAACGGACGTGGCCATCCACGTCGCCGGCCTGGTGGCCCGCACCACGGTGAGCCAGCGCTTCTGCAATCCCACGCAGCTCTGGGTGGAAGGGATCTACGCCTTCCCGCTGCCCGAGAACGCCGCCGTCGACACCCTGAACCTCGTCGTCGGCGACCGCGTGATCGAGGGCCGGATCAAGGAGCGCGAGGAGGCGCAGCAGATCTACGAGCAGGCCAAGGCCGAAGGCAGGAGAGCCTCGCTCCTCGAGCAGCAGCGGCCGGACCTCTTCACCACCTCGCTCGCCAATCTCGGTCCGGGAGAGATCGCCGAGGTACGGATCGAATACCAGCAGGAGCTGCGCTGGGCGGACGGCCGTTTCTCGCTACGGTTTCCAATGGTGGATACGCAGCGATATATCCCAGGCGGCCCTCGCCTCTCCGACCCTCCTCTCGTGCCCGATCCGCCGCGCTCCGCCGAAAAAATCAACGCGGTGAAGATCACCGTCGATCTCGAGGCCGGCTTTCCGCTCGCCAAGCTGGCGAGCGCCTCGCACACCATCCGCAGCCGGGAGATCGAGCGCGCGCATTACAGGGTGGAGCTCGCCGGCGGTGTAGCTCCGGCCGACCGCGATTTCGTGCTCGAATGGACGCCCGCCGCCGGCGCTGCGCCGCAGGGCACGCTGCTGACGCAGGAGATCGGCGGCGAGACCTACGCGCTGCTCATGGTGATGCCGCCGCGCGCGGCGGCCGGCAAACGCTTCGACCTGCCGCGCGAGACCGTGTTCATCATCGACACCTCGGGCTCGATGGGCGGCGCCTCCATCCGCGAGGCCAAGGCGGCGCTGGATCTGGCGCTCACCCGGCTCGACCCGCAAGACTCCTTCAACGTCATCGAGTTCAACTCGTACACCCGCGGGCTGTTTCCCGAGAGCCTGCCGGCCACGGCGGGCAACGTCGATACGGCGCGCGAGTGGGTCGCGGCGTTGGAGTCCACCGGCGGCACCGAGATGATGGGCGCGCTGCGGGCGGCGCTCGGCGGCCAGGCCGGCACAGCCGGCGTGGTGCGGCAGGTCATCTTCATGACCGACGGCGCCGTCGGCAACGAGGACGAGCTCTTCGCCTATATCCGGACCCACCTGGGCGACAGCCGGCTGTTCACCGTCGGCATCGGCTCGGCGCCGAATTCCTACTTCATGACCAAGGCCGCGGAGTTCGGCCGCGGCACGTTCACCTACATCGGCACGCCCGAGGAGGTCGCCGGGAAGATGGGCGCTCTCTTCGCCAAACTCGAGCGGCCGGCCCTGACCGACGTCGAAGTGGCGTGGAGCGATCCCGGCGCCGAGATCTATCCGCAGCGCATCCCCGACCTCTACATGGGTGAGCCGATCGTCGCCGTCGCCAGGCTGCTCTCGGCCTTTCCCGGCGAGGTGACGCTCGCCGGCAGCGCCACGGGCGCGCCATGGAAGGTGAGCGTCAAGTCGTTGCCGACGGCAGAGAGCTCCGGCCTCGACAAGCTCTGGGCGCGCCGCAAGATCGGCGACCTCGACAACCAGCTCGCCCTCGGCGGCGACGCCGCCAAGCTCCGCCCGGCCATCGTCGAGCTCGGCCTCGCGCATCACCTGGTGACGCAATTCACCAGCCTCGTCGCGGTGGACACCACGCCGGCGACGCCGAAAGGCACACTGCCGCAGACGGCGCTCATCCCGGTCAACGTGCCGGACGGCTGGGAGTACGGCGGCGAGGCCGGCACGCTGCCCCAGGGCGGCACCTCGGCGCGGCTCGACGTGACGATCGGCTCGATTCTGTTCGCCTTCTCCCTGGCGTTCTTTTTCGTCGGCCGCAGGGCTCTGGAGACACGCACGTGAAACGGCCGCTCGCGGCGGCGCTCGTCCTCTTCGCGGCGAGCGCCGTCTTCCTGGGCAAGGGGGCCTGGATCTTCGCCAAGGCGCAGGTGGCCCAGGTCCTCCTCGCCCGCGCCTGGGACGAGACGCGCGCCGGCAGCCGCGCCGTCAAGCCCTGGCCCTGGGCGGACACCTGGCCGGTGGCGCGTCTCACAGTGCCGCGGCTCGGGGTCGAGGAGATCGTGCTCGCCGGCGGCAACGGCCAGGCGATGGCGTTCGGTCCCGGTCACCTGAGCCGCTCGGCCACACCCGGAAGCGCCGGCAACGTCGTCCTGACCGGCCATCGCGATACGCACTTCCGCTTTCTCCGCGATCTCCGGCCGGGCGACGAGATCCTGCTCGAAGCCGCGCAGGGACCCGTACGTCGCTATCGCGTGACGGGGACGGCGGTGGTCGATTTCCATGATCGGCGACCGCTCGCGGCGTCGCGGGAGCCGAGCTTGACCTTGATTACCTGTTATCCCTTCGATGCCATCGTGCCGGGTGGATCGCTGAGGTACGTCGTGCGGGCGGTGGCCTCTCCTCAGATCGCCGAATACTCTACACGCGTTCCGACCGCTCATTTTGACGCTCCCTGGAGAACTTCCTATACTCGCCTCCATGGCCGAGCCCGCCAAGATAATCCCTAGCGGCGAGCTGGACGACGAATCCTCCGGCACCGCCCTGCTCCAGCGCTGGATCGAGCGCCCTGACGGCCGCATGGAGCTTCTGGAGATCCCCTTGACACCGGCGGATTTTCTCGATCCGCGACTCGAGGACACCATGGTCCAAGGCCGACCTCATGGCCGTGTTCGTCACTATCTCGTCGATCTCCTGGAGCGATATTTCCATGACCGGCCGGAGGTGATGGTCCTCGATGATGTCAAGCATCTGCTCGGCCCCGGACTGCCAGGGCCGGCGCCCGACGTCTCCGTGATCCGTGGCGCTCGAGATCCCGACCCGGACCTCGAGAGCTTCGACGTGGTGAAGCAGGGTGTCGTCCCCTGCCTGGTGATCGAGATCGTCTCGCCGTTCGACGCTCGCATCCGGCGCACGGACGAAGTGGATAAAGTGAGGCTCTACGAACGGGCTGGGATCCCTGAATACCTGCTGGTGGATATGCCCCGCCGCGCCACACGTCATCGGTTTCGGCTCAAAGGGTACCGGCTTGGCTCGAACCGGCGGTACGCGCTGATCGAGCCGGACGATCGAAATTGCCTGCTCTCTGAGACTACAGAGCTTCGGTTTGGCGTCTCGCCCGCCGGCGACCGGATCGATATTTTCGATGCCAGAACCGGAGACCGCCTGCGAAGCGCTCTCGAAGAGGAGGAGGAGCGGAAGGTGGCACAGGCTGCCCGGGAAGCCGCAGAAGAGGAGATCCGGCGGTTGCGCGCAGAGATCGAGCGGCTGAAGAAACCCGAGCGATGATCGGGAACGCCGAAGCCCGCGGTGCGAGACCTCAGTCGCGTCTGGCCTGCCCGGCAGAGCGCTTCGCGGGACCTGAGCCGCGAACGACCGGACCTCTCCGCCTGTCAGCAGACCTTGGATCCACGGGACGTGACCTCCGGAGCTCGCCGCGCGACCCGCAGGTCACGGTGCGTGACCCAAGAATTTGCAGCCAGACCTCCGGAGCACGCCTCGTGACCCGTGGGTCACGGCGCGTGACCTCCTTGGCCTGCTCCGTGACCTGCGGGGCGCGGCATAGGGGACCCCGGTCACGCTTGGTGACCCGTGGGTCGCGCTCCGTGACCCGGAGGTCACGGAGCAGGCTCGCAGGTCATGCCATGTGACTCGCCGGTCGCGCCACAGGGCCGTCAGGAGGCGTTCTCCAGCTCTCGGATCAAGTTGGGAATGGCGCGGTCCAGATTGCGGGCGTAGATGGCGGCGAAGAGACGGCCGAAGACGCCGATACCGAAGCCTTCTCCATCCAATACGAACCCGATCTCCGTCTCCTCCGGTCCGATTCGCCTGAACCGATGATCGTAATGAACGGTGAGCCAGAGGAACGGTCCGGCCCATTTCCAGTTGCTGCCGGCGTTGAGCTCCTCCATCCGGAAGGTGGATCGCACGCCGTTGGTCAACCGGATGGTGCCTTCCGAGTCAAGCCCCAAGGGACCGGGAGGCCGCAGCTCGATACGCCGGATGTGCCGGGCCCAGCTCGGCCACCGCTCGACCTTCTCGAGGTGCGTCCACGCACGCTCGAGAGGAACCTCGACTTTGAAGCGCCGCTCCAATAGCCGCACCATGTCTTCTCCTCGATTGGCGTGGCTCACCAGAGTTGACGCCACTTCGCCAGAGACTGGAATTTATCCTCGGCCATTCCCCAGGCCCCCGATCTGCTAATATCGAATCATGGCCAGGCGGAGCCCATGGGCTCTCTTCCTCGCGGCGGTCGTCCTCCTCGGGACTCTGGAGCTGCATGCCCATGGGGAGACGCTCCAGACGGCGAAGGCCTCCGCCGCGAATCCCCACTCTCTCAGCGCTCGACATCCCAGCCAGCCGGCCCACTTCGAGGCCGGCCAGAAGTCCCGGCGGCCGCTCCGCCCGTTCCGCACCCACAAGCTGAGGACGAACGACGCGTGCCTGCGTCCAGGGCCGGTCGTGCCGCCGCCGGCGCCACGGCTCGCTCCGGCTTCGGATCCCTCCTATGCGACCACTGGCGGCTCCCATCGCCCCAGCGGCGCCCGCGCCCCTCCTTCGCTCTCCTGATCTAGTTTCGTCGTTCGAGCCGTAGGAGAGGGGTCGTCTCCCTCTGCGGGCTGGCCCGGTTGACTCCGGCCGGGTCCGCTCACCTCCATCGGAGCGTGACGGCCTCTCTCCTATGGCTCGAGGTTTTCGCCGGAATCCTACCACTCCTTCGCTTGTTCCTCCCTTCGAGGCCGCGTTGCCTGATACGATCGGCCGGTGTCGAAGGACACGTCCATGAAGGACCCGCGCCCGACCTTTTCCTCGACCGCCTGGAGACGGCCGCTTCTCGCTCTGCTGGCCGGCTTCGCTCTGGCGGTCGGCATGGTCGCGCCGCACGACGTGGCGGTGGAGCAGACGGGCAAGGTCTCGCGCGTGGAGATCGCCGAGACCGCGGTCCACCCCGGCGCGCCGGCGCACTTCGAGGACGCGGAATACAAAATCCACCCCGGCTGCGCGGCCTGCCTGCTGCAGCTCGGGAGCAGCACCATCCTCGCTCGCCCGCTGGCTCCGGCGCCGCCGCGGCCGCAGGGCGGCCACACCGCATTGCCCATTGCGCGGATCGTCTCCGCCAAGCCCTCTCTTCCCGGTCCCGCCCGGGCTCCTCCGATCGCCTCTCCCTTCGCGTAGCCGGCCCGCCCCGCGTGGGGTGCGGGCCGACCGAGCTGGATTGAATCCCTCCGGCGCTCGCTGGCGCTGGAGACGCTCCAAGGAGAGGACACCATGTCGACCGATCCGCGGGCCCACCCCGCGCGCCGTTGGTTTTTGGGAGCCTGTGGGGCTCTCTGTCTATTCATACCCGCGGCGGCGGGCGCGCAGGAGCAGCCCGCCGACTCCATAGCCGCGCTGCGCCAGCAGATCGAAGAGATGAAGCGGGCCTATGAGGAGCGCATCTCCTCCCTGGAGAAGCGCCTGGCCGATCTCGAAGCGGCCCAAGGCCAGGCCGCCGCACCGCCGGCGACAGCCGAGGCTGTTCCGCCGCCGGCACCCCCGACAGAACCGGAGGCTCTGCCCTCCGAGCCCGGCGCCGCAGCCGCTTCGCCGACCGAGCCGTCTGCCACCGCCGGACCGGCGCAGACCTCGAATTACTTCAACCCCGCCATCTCCGTCATCGGCAACTTCCTCGCCGTCGGCGGCCACAACCAGACCGAGAACCTGCCGGCCGCGGACCTGCGGGAATCGGAGGTGGGCCTGCAGGCGATCGTCGACCCTTACGCGCGGGCCGACTTCTTCCTCTCCTTCGGCGAGGAAGGCGTCGACGTGGAGGAGGGTTTCGCCACCTTCACCGCGCTGCCCGCGGGGCTGCTGGTCAAGGCCGGCCGCATGCGCACGGCCTTCGGCAAGGCCAATCCGCTCCACCTGCACGTCCTGCCCTGGCCCGACGAGCCGCTGCCGATCGTCAACCTGCTGGGCGGCGACGAGGGATGGATCGGCACGGGCGTCTCGGTGGCCAAGCTCTTTCCCATCGGCAACGTCTTCACCGAAGGGACGCTGCAGGTCTTTCGCGGCCAAGCAGAGGGGCTCTTCGAGGGAGAGAAGCGCAGCGACCTCTCCTACAACGGCCACTACCGCGTCTTCGCGGACCTCACCGAAGCCTCGAACCTCGACGTCGGCCTCTCCTACGGCTTCGGCCCCAACGGTACGGCCGCGAGCGCCGACACGCGGCTCGAAGGCGTCGACCTGACCTATCGCTGGAAGCCGCTGCAGACCGGCCTCTATCGTTCGGCGAGCTTGCGCGGCGAGGTGATCCGCAGCCGGCGCGAGCAGCCGGAAGGCGACCAGAACGCGCTCGGCTGGTACGCCTCCGGCGAATACCAGCTCGCCAAGCGCTGGTTCGTCGGCGCGCGCTACGAGTCGGCCGAGCACGCCGACGACGACGCGTTGCGCGACACCGGCACCGCCGGCATCCTGACCTTCTGGCCGAGCGAGTTCTCGCAGCTCCGCGCCGAGCTCCGGCACCGCCGTTTCGGCCTCACCGACGAGTCCGCCAACGAGCTTCTGCTGCAACTTCAATTCGCGATCGGCGCCCACGGCGCCCATCCGTTCTAGATACGAGGAAAATGCCATGAAAAGAATCGTCCCCGTCCTTCTCGCCTTCCTGGCCCTCGCGAGCTTCGGCTCCGCGGCCGAGGCCAAGCTGCGCGTCGTCTCCTCGCTCCAGGACTTCGCCTCGATCGCCCAGGAGGTCGGCGGCGACCGGGTCGAGACCTTCTCTCTCGCCAAGGGTTACCAGGATCCGCACTTCGTCGACGCCAAGCCTTCCTTCGTGCTCCAGCTCTCGCGCGCCGACCTGCTGATCGTCGCCGGCCTGGAGCTCGAGATCGGCTACCTGCCGCCGCTGCTCGACCAGAGCCGCAACGCCAAGATCCATCCCGGCAACCCCGGCTATCTCGACGCTTCGGCCGGCTGCGACATCCTGCAAAGGCCGACGGCGCAGGTCACCCGCGCCATGGGCGACGTCCATCCTTACGGCAACCCGCACTACTGGACCGACCCCAACAACGGCCGCGTGATCGCGCGCTCGATCGCCGCCAGGCTGTCGCAGCTCGATGCGGCCGGCAGCGCCGTCTATCAGAAGAACCTCGCCGCCTTCGAGCAGCGCCTGAGCCAGAAAGACGCGGAGTGGATGGCGAAGATGGCGCCCTACGCGGGCACCAGGATCGTCACCTTCCATGACTCCTGGCCAAACTTCGCCAAGCACTTCAAGCTCAACGTCGTCGGCCACGTCGAGCCCAAGCCCGGCATCCCGCCGACACCCAGCCATACGCTGGAGATCGTCAACCTGATCCAGGCGCAGAAGGTGCCGGCGATCGTCGTCGAGCCCTACTTCGACAAGAAGACGCCCAACTACATCGCCGACAAGACCGGCGCCAAGGTGGTGACCCTCTATCCCTCGGTCGGCGGCACGCCGGCGATCAAGGACTACTTCTCACTTTTCGACGCGGACATCGACGCCTTCGTCGCGGCGGTCAAGGGAGCGAAATGAGCATCTTCCAATTGCTGTTGCCCGCCTTCGTGGCGAGCCTCATCCTCACCGGCATCCATGCCTATCTCGGCGTTCACGTGGTGGAGCGCGGAGTGATCTTCGTCGATCTCTCGCTCGCCCAGATCGCCGCCCTGGGGACGACCGTCGCCTATCTCGCCGGCTACGATCTCCACTCCGGGACGGCCTACCTCTTCTCGCTCGGCTTCACTTTCCTCGGCGCCGGCATCTTCGCCCTCTCGCGCGTCCACCGGCAGACGCGCATCCCGCAGGAGGCGGTGATCGGCATCGTCTACGCGGTATCGGCGGCGATCGCGATCCTCGTGATGTCGAAGGCCACCCAGGAGACCGAGCACCTGAAGGAGATGCTGGTCGGCAACATCCTCTCGGTGACCTGGCCGGAGCTGGCGAAGACGGCGGTGCTCTACGCGCTGGTCGGCGCCTTCCACTACGCCTTCCGCGGCCGTTTCCTGCTGATCTCGATGGACGAGCCGGAGGCCGAGCGGCGAGGCTGGAACGTCCGCTTCTGGGACTTCCTGTTCTACGTCTCGTTCGGCTTCGTGGTGACCTCCTCGGTCGCCATCGCCGGCGTGCTCCTCGTCTTCTGCTTCCTCATCGTGCCCTCGGTGACGGCGATGCTCTTCGCCGCCCGCCTGGGGCCGCGCCTCGCCATCGGCTGGACGATGGGAGCGCTCGTCTCCGCCGGCGGCGTCGCCCTCTCCTTCGTGATGGACCTGCCGACGGGCGCCACCATCGTGGCCACGTTCGGCATGGCGCTGCTCCTCCTCGCGGGGGTGAAGAAGGCGTTCTTCAAGCCGATCAGGGCAGAGACGCTGGCGGAAGCTTCGGCGGAGAGGCGGGCGGTGCGGGCGTAGATCCGTGTTTTTCTCCCTCCTCTCCCCCTGGGAGAGGAGAGCCGGGGAGGTGAGGGCTTCGGAGGGCGTACGCCTCAGTCAAGGAATCCTGATACAGGGCTATTTCTTCTTCAACCTCTCCACCAGCGCCCGCAACGCCCCCTGCGTCTCGTCGCTGAACCACTGGTCCACCAGACCCGCCAGCTCGTCCTCGTTGCCTTCCGCGAAGAGCGACGCGAGCCCGGCGCGGACGAGCCGGCGGGTGGAGGCCATGGCTACCGGCGGCAGGACGAGCAGCGAACGGCACCACTCGACGGCCCGCTCCACCACGCGCTCCGGCGGCGCCAGCTCGTCGACGAGCCCGAGACGGAGGGCTTCCGCCGGCGAGACGAGCGGACCGCCGACGCACAGCCGCTCCGCCT
>DATBGJ010000175.1:0-4739 GCA_036558045.1 Thermoanaerobaculia bacterium | reverse complement strand
GTCGGCGCTGCGGCAGTACTCCTCCACAGCCGCCGGATCGCTGGTCTGGAATACCTCCTGCCAGGTCAATCCGAGGCCCTCGCCGAAGTTGCGGACGTACATCACTCCCCGGTCGACGAAACGGTCCCGCACCGCCGGGTCGATCGTGCCGTAGACCCGGCGGCTGTCAGCGATGGGGGTCTCACCTCCCTGGGCGGCGGGCAGGTGACAGTAGAACCAGATCTTGCGCGGCCAGGAGCTGGCGTAGGAGAGCTCATTGTGCATGGGGATGTGCTGGTCGGCCGGATATTCGGTCGAGGTATAGACCTTGCCGCCGACCTCGCGCCGGGGCGTCGACCGTTCGCCGTAGCCCATCAGCTCGGGAGCGAGCGTGGCGCAGAACGCCTCGAATTCGGGGGCCGACGCGATCTCGAAACCACGGAACAGGAGTCCCCCCGCGCTCAAGAGCTGCCGTTCCAGCTCTTCGCGGTGTCCCTCGGCCCAGCCGCGCAGGTCGATGCCCGCCAGCCCCGGCGTGGCCAGCAGCGGTAAGGCGCCTTCCGAGCGGAGCGGCGCAAAGCGGATTGGGCTCTCGGCGTTCAGGCTCACCGCCCGGGGTCCCGAGGTCTTCATCCGATCGAAGCTCGCGCGCAACCTGTCCGACATGTCGTCTCCTCATGAGTCAACCGGCGGCGCCCCGCCGCCGCCTTGCTGCACGTGGACCGGAACTGGCTTCACCTGCCACAGCTTGCGGCGGCGCCCCGCCTCGCGCTCCTCGGCCTCGCGCTGCCAGCGCTCCGCCTCGCCCGCCGCCACCAGACGGCTCAAGCGTGCTTCGGGGTCCGCCGCCGCCGTCTCCAACACCTCCTCGAGACGCCGGTGCATCCGCTCGACCGTCGCGCCCGCGAAAACTCCACGATCGAAGAGCCAGAGCGCCTCCAGCCCCTTGGGCACCTCGCGCATCAGCAGGGCCAGCTCGAACCGCACGGTCACCTGCTCGACCTCCACCGGCTCCAGAATCAAGGACCCCAGACGTCCGAGCCCGCCAGCCCAGTCCGTATCGTGGGTGTTGTTGAAGTTGAACACCACCTGGAAGAGGGGGGAGTGGCCCGCTCGCCGCTCCGGCTGCTGCTCCTCCACCAGCCGTTCGAACGGCAGATCCTGATGCGCGTAGGCTCCCAGCGCCGTCTCCCGGACCCGGCCAAGGAGCTGCCGGAAGCTCGGATTGCGCGCCAGATCGGTGCGCAGTACCAGCATGTTGATGAAGAAACCGATCAGCCCTTCCGTCTCGCCGCGGGTGCGGCTGGCGATGTCCGCTCCGACCGTCACGTCCTCCTCGCCGGTCAGCTCGTGGAGCACGACACCGAACCCTGCCAGGAGCGTCATGAAAAGCGTCGCTCCTTCCCGGCGGCCGAGATCCTTGAGGCTCTCCCGCAGCTCCGGAGGCAGGTGGAGCCGGCGGTGATCGCCTTGCGGGCTCGCCGCAGTCCGCGAGCGGTGCGCAGGCAGCAAAGGCTTCACCCCCGACAGCTTGCGCCGCCAGTAGGCGAGGTGCGACTCCAGCACCTCGCCGGAGAGCCACCGCCTCTGCCAGGCCGCGAAGTCCGCGTACTGGACCGGCAGCTCCGGCAGAGGAGACGGCCGCCCTGCGGCAAAAGCGGGATAGAGATCGCGCAGCTCGCGGAGCAGCACCTGGAGCGACCAGGCGTCGGAGGCGATGTGATGCATGGCGAGCACCAAGACGTGCTCGTCTTCGCTCAGGCGCAGCAGCCGCAGCCGCAGCAGTGGACCGCTCCGCAGATCGAAGGACCGCACGGCTTCGGCCGCCACCAGCCGCCGGACGGCCGACTCCCGTTCGCCTTGGGGCAATGCGGAGAGATCCGCCACCGGCAAATCCGGGTGGAGCTCGGGCGAGATCCACTGCACCGGCCGGCCCTCCACCTCCGCGAAGCGGGCGCGCAACGCTTCGTGCCGGCGCACGATCTCGGCGAAGCTGCGCTCCAGCGCCGCCACCTCCAGGCTGCCGCGCATCCGCACCGCCCCTGACAGCGTGTAGGCCGGGCTGCCAGGCTCGAGCTGCTCGACGAACCAGAGCCGCTGCTGTGCGAAGGACAGCGGCAGCTCGCCAGGGCGCGGCAGCGGCTCGATGGGGGGCATCCTTGTGCCTTCTCGCGTCCGCAGGGCCGACTCGACCGCCGCCGCCAGACCCTCCACGGTCGGCTCCTCGAACAGCCGGCGCAACGTGATCTCCACGCCGAAAGCCTCGCGGACTCTCGACAGGACACGCGTGACCAGGAGCGAGTGTCCACCGAGCTCGAAGAAGTTATCCAGCCGGCTCACCGGCGCGGCTTTGAGCACTTGCTCCCAGATTCCGGCCACCATCTCCTCGACGGTCGTGCGGGAAGCCTCCCTGGAGGTCTCGTGGGCTCCTGCGGACCGCTCGGGAAGGGGAAGCGCCCGGCGGTCCACCTTGCCGTTCGGGGTCAGCGGCAGCTCCGCGAGGAGCACGAAGGCGGAAGGCACCATGAAGCCCGGCAGCCGCTCCGCCAGGAAACGGCGCAGATCGGAGATCTCCGGATCCGCTCCAGCCGATACCACGTAGGCGATCAGCCGGCCGACGCCGGCCTCTTCCATCCAGGGCACGACCACCGCGTCGCGGACCGCCGGGTGACCGGAGAGCACCGCCTCGACCTCCCCGGGCTCGATCCGGAACCCTCGGATCTTGACCTGTTGGTCCACCCGCCCCAGGAACTCCAGCTCGCCATCTGGCCGGCATCGTGCCAGATCTCCCGTTCGGTAGAGCCGACCGCCCGGCTCTACAGCAAACGGGTCGGGAACAAAGCTCTGGGCCGTCAGCTCCGGACGGTTCAAATAGCCGCGCGCCAGACCGTGGCCCGCCAGGTGCAGATCTCCAGGCCCCCCCACTGGACACGGCGACAGGCCGGGGCCCAATACGTGCGCTCGGGTGCCGCTCACCGGCCGGCCGATGGTCGGCACGGCGCCCGGCGGCACGACGGTGAAAGTCGAGTACGTCGTGTCCTCCGAGGGGCCGTAGAGGTTGAGCACCCGGCCGACGGAAGGGTGCAGATAGAGCTGCTCGACGAGACTTCGCTGCAGCGGCTCGCCCGCCAGGCAGACGGTGCGCAGGGAAGAGGGCAGCGCTCCCAGGCGCGCCAGCTCGGCGATGGCCGAGGGCACGGTGTTGACCAGGGTCACGGACGCCGCCTCCGGCAGCGCCGCCAGATCGAGGGCGTTCCCGGCCAGGATCACGCGGCCTCCATGGCACAGAGGCACGAACAGCTCGAAGACGGAGAGATCGAAGCAGATCGACGTGGACGCGAGCATGCCCGACAGCTCTTCGTCGGAGAGCACCAGCCGCGCCCAGCGCATCAGCACTGCCGCGGACTCGTGCCGGATCGCCACCGCCTTCGGCCGCCCCGTCGAGCCGGAGGTGTAGATGAGGTAAGCCAGGTTGGAGGGACCGACGCCGCTCGCGGGAGCTTCGGCCGGCATCCTCGCGAGGTCTTCTCTCAGCGGGTCGATGCAGACCACCCGCGGTCCGCGGCCGGCAGGCAAATCGGGCAGCGCTCCCAGCAGGCTTTCCTGCGTCAGCAACACGGGAGCTCCCGCATCCGCCAGCGTGAAGGCCAGGCGCTCGCGCGGGTAGCCCGGGTCGAGGGGCACGTACACGCCTCCCGCCTTGAGGACGCCCAGGAGGGCGACCACGAGGTCCAGCGACCGCTCGAGGCAGATGGCGACGCACACCTCCGGCCCCACTCCCCAGCCGCGGAGCCGGTGCGCCAGACGGTTGGCGCTCTCGTCGAGCTCCCGGTAGCGCAGCGCTTTCCCGCGGCAGACCACCGCCACCGCCTCGGGGGTGCGCTGGACCTGGTCGGCGATCAGCTCGTGCAGGCAGGAGGCCCGCGGGAAGGCCGGCGCGGCGTCGTTCCACTCCCGGAGCTGCTGCCGCTCGGCCGCGGTGAGCAAGGGGAGATCCGATATCCGCTGACCGGGAGCGGCCACGGCGGCGGCGAGCAAGGTTTCCAGGTGTCCGGCCAGGCGCTCGATGGTGGCGCCGTCGAACAGCTCGACGCTGTAGCTCAAACCGCCGTCGAGCCGCCCCTCTACCTCGAAGAGGGCGAGGATGAGGTCGAGCTTCGCCGCCCCGCCCTCCGGCTCGAAGACGCGCGACTCCAGGCCGGACGAACCCTCGGCCCGAGATCGCGGGGTGTTCTCGAAAGCGAGCATCACCTGGTACAGCGGCGAATAGGAGAGGCTCCGCTCGGGAGACAGTTCCTCGACGAGTTTCTCGAACGGCAGATCCTGATGCGCGTAGGCGCCGAGCGCCGTCTCCCGCACCCGCGCCAGCAGATCGGAGAAGGCCGGGTCGCCCGCCAGGTTCCCTCGCAACGCCAGGGTGTTGACGAAGTATCCGATCAATCCCTCGATCTCCAGGCGGGTGCGCCCGGCCACCGGGGTGCCGACGACGAGATCCGTCTGGCCGGAGTACCTCGCCAGCAACGTCTGGAAGCCGGCCAGCAGCGTCATGAAGGCGGTCACGCCGCGCTGCCGGCTCAGGCGGAGCAACGCAGCGGTCAACCGGGGTGGGAGGTCCCAGCGCCGCATCGCACCCCGATAGCTGCGCACGGCCGGACGCAGGCGGTCCGTGGGCAGCTCCAGCACGGGCGGCGTACCGGCGAGCTGCCGGCGCCAGTAGCCCAACTGGTCCGCCAGGGCAGCGCCGGCGAGCCACCGGCGCT
>DATBGJ010000174.1:0-2712 GCA_036558045.1 Thermoanaerobaculia bacterium | reverse complement strand
CCGGCCGACATCAGGAAGGCCGGCCAGTAGATGGCGTGGTGGCGCAGGATGTCCTTGCCGATGAGGTGAAAGCGGACGTCGCCGTTCTCCCAGAACCTCTGGTACAGGCTGCGGTCCTCCGATCCGAACCCCAGAGCGCTGATGTAATTCGCCAACGCGTCCAGCCAGACGTAGACGGTCTGGCCAGGATGGCCCGGGAACGGGATTCCCCACTCCAGGTTGGCCCGGGAGACCGAGAGGTCGCGCAAGCCGGCTTCGACGAAGGCGCGGACCTCGTTGAGCCGCGTCTCGGGACGGACGAACCCGGGATGCTTGGCGTACCAGTCGAGGAGCGGCTGCTGATACTTGGAGAGCCGGAAGAAGACGTTCTTCTCGGACTTCCATTCGACGGCGGTGCCGTGGACCGGGCAGGTCTTCCCCGGCCCCAGCTCTTTCTCGGTGTAGAAGGTCTCGCAGGGCGAGCAGTACCACCCCTCGTGGGGCGCCGTGTAGAGGTCTCCCGCCGCCTCGATGCGGCGCACGAGCTCCTCGACGCTGCGCTCGTGCCGCTTCTCGGTGGTGCGGATGAAGTCGTCGTACGAGAACTCCAGGCGGCCGCGCAGCTCGCTGTACTTGGCCACCACGCGGTCGGCGAGCTCGATGGGCGCGATGCCTTCCGCGCGGGCCGCGCGCTCGATGTTCTGGCCGTGCTCGTCCGTGCCGGTGATGAAGTGGATCTCCCGCCCCGCCATCCGCTGATACCGCGCCAGCGTGTCGGCCGCCGTGGTCGTGAAGATGTGCCCGATGTGGGGCAGCGCGTTCACGTAATAGATGGGGGTGGTGAGATAGAAGGTGCTCATAGGGAAGGGGATTCTAGCAAAGGGGATCCAGCTCTTCCGGCGTGAACCGGTAGTGCGTGCCGCAGAAGGCGCAGTCGGCCTGGATCGTGCCGTCGTCTTCCCGCAGGTACTCCCGATCCTCGGCGGAGAGCAGGACGAGATGATGGCGGAGGCGCTCGCGGTTGCAGCGGCAGCGGTAGCGCAGGGGCCGCACCTCCTTGGTCTCGCGGTCGAGGCCGGCGAGCACCTGCTCGACGACGTGCGCGGCGCCGCCCTCTTCCAGCAGATGGCTGACGCCGCGGATGCCGGCGATGTTGCGCTCCAGGCGCGCCACCGACTCCTCCGCGGCTCCCGGCAGGACCTCCACCACCATGCCGCCGGCCGCGGCGACGCCGCTCGGCTTGCCGAGCACGCCCAGCAGCACGGCGGACTGGGTCTGCTCGCTCTGCGAAAGGTAATGGGCCACGTCCTCGCCGATCTCGCCGCTCACCAGCTCGACCTGGCTCTGGTAGCTGTTGCCCCTCTCGTACTCGCGGAGCACCCGCAGGTATCCCTTGCCCACGGCGCGGCCGACGCCGAGCTTGCCGTTCGGCCAATCCGGAACCTGCACGCGGCCGTCCCCGACGATGCCGCGCAGGTTGCCCTCGTCATCCGCCTCGGCGAGGATGCGGAGGAGCGGGCCGTCTCCCCTTACCTCCAGCATCAGGCGGCTGGGGGTCTTGGTCGACAGGCGCTGCAGCAGCGCCGCTCCGGCGAGGCAGCGCCCCAGCGCCGCCGCGGGCACCGGCCAGAGGTCGAACCGGTCCCGCAACTCTTCCATGACGTTCGTGATGTCGGCGACCGCCCACCGGAACGAGCCGTTTCCGGCCAGGCCCAGCTCGAGCGCCCCCTCTGCGGTCAAAGGCGATTCGTTCAATGCCATATCGAGTTTCTTGTTAGAGAGGTTTCGTAGGGGCGGCCCTGCGCGGCCGCCCGCTCGAAGGAGCGCCTCTACATGGGTCGTTTAAACGTCCAGGCCGGCTGCTGCGGCGAGAGCGGCGCGGTAGACATCCCGCCAGGGAACGCCGCTGGCGAGCGCCAAGCGCCGGCAGTCTTCGAATTCGGGCGCCGCCGCGAGCGGCCGGCCGTCGAGGCGGGCGCGCTTGATCCGCACGCTTCCGAACGCGGTTTGGACCTCCAGAATTTCCCGCTCCGCCTCGAAGCGCGCCGCGGCGTGATACCGGCAGCCGAGCGATCCGGACTCGGCGAGCAGGATGCCGGAGAGCTCGTCGAGCTGCCGCCGCCGGCAGAGCAGGGTGACCAGCGTGCCCGGCCGGCTCTTCTTCATCTGCACCGGGGTGAAGTAGACGTCGAGGGCCCCGCCATCGAGCAGGCGCTCCATGAGGAAGCCGAAGCCCTCGCCGGGCAGATTGTCCACCTCGCATTCGACGACCATCACCTCGGCGCCTGCCTCGCCCGCCCGTCCCCGCAGCAGGCGCAACGCGTTCGGCTGGTGCGGCAGCTCTCGTTTCCCCAGGCCGTAGCCCACTCCCTCCAGCACCATGGCGGGGAGCTCCAGGAACTCGTCCACCAGCTCGGCCAGGAGCACCGCGCCGGTCGGCGTGGTCAGCTCCCCTCCCTCCCCTCCGTGGATGGGCATGCCGCGCAGCAATTCCGCCGTGGCAGGCGCCGGGATCGGCACCTCGCCATGCGCCATCCTCACCCGGCCGCTCCCCACGTTCACCGGGCCGCAGGTGAGCCGCTCCGGCCGCAGGTGCTCGACCGCCGCGGCGGCTCCCACGAGATCGACGATCGAGTCGACCGCTCCCACCTCGTGAAAATGAACCCGCTCGATCGGCATGCCGTGCGCCTTCGCCTCCGCCTCGCCCAGCCGCTGGAACAGCCGCAAGGCCCG
>DATBGJ010000173.1:0-2484 GCA_036558045.1 Thermoanaerobaculia bacterium | reverse complement strand
CGCGCCGGCGCCGCCGGCGAGCAGCGGCTCGTCGACGCGCAGCACCTCGCCCTCGGAGAGGATGGCGGCGCGCTCGACGACGTTCTGCAGCTCGCGCACGTTGCCCGGCCAGGAGTAGGCGAGGATACGCTCCATGGAGCTCTTCTCGATGCTCTGGAAGCGCTTGCCGAGCCGCGCCGCGTAGCGGGCCGCGAAGTACTCGACGAGGATGGGGATGTCCTCGCGGCGCTGGCGCAGGGGCGGCAGCGCGATGGGGAAGACGTTGAGCCGGTAGAACAGGTCGTTGCGGAAGCTCCCCGCCGCCACGGCGGCGGCGAGGTCGCGGTTGGTGGCGGCGATGACCCGCGCGTCGGTGGCGATGGGCTGGCTGCCGCCGACGCGCTCGAAGGTGCCTTCCTGGAGGACGCGGAGGAGCGCGGCCTGCACCTCGGGCGGCAGCTCGCCGACCTCGTCGAGAAAGATCGAGCCGCCGACGGCCAGCTCGAAGCGGCCGAGGCGGCGCTGCAGCGCGCCGGTGAAGGCCCCTTTCTCGTGGCCGAACAGCTCGGAGGCGATGAGCGAGCTGGGCAGGGCCGCGCAGTTGACGGCCACGAGGGCGTGCTGGGCGCGGCGCGAGTGGCGGTGGATGGCGCGCGCGATCAGCTCCTTGCCGGTGCCGGTCTCGCCGGTGATGAGCACCGTGGCGTCGGTGGCCGCCACCTTGTCCACGAGGGTCAGGGTCTCGCGCAGGGCCGGCGAGGCGCCGACGATCTCCTCGAACATGAAGCGCTCGTCGATCTCCTGGCGGAGGGCGAGGTTCTCGGCCTGGAGCTGGCGCGTCAGGCGCGAGATCTTCTCGAAGGCGAGGGCGTTGGCGAGGGCGGCGGCGATGGGCCGCGCCAGGGCCTCGAAGAGATCCACCTCATGGGGCAGGAAGGGGCCGGCCGTGGCGCGCGAGAACGCCAGCGAGCCCACCAGGTGGGCGCGCACCGCGAGCGGCACGCGCACGTAGGAGCGCACGCCGGCGGCGAGGAGACGCGCGTCCTCCGGAAACCGCATCTCGCCGCTCAGGTCCTCGCAGACCAGGGCGCGGCCGGTGCGGCCCACGTGCTCGGTGCCGGAGCCGGCGAGCGGCAGCGGAGGCTTGAGCATGGGCGTGGCCTCCTCGCCGGTCGAAAGGTGCAGCCACCGCGCCATGACGTCCGCCCACGAGTCGCCCTGGCGCCGCTCGACGCCGCGGATGTAGACCGAGTGTGGCGACAGCATCTCGCCCTCGATGGTGATCACCCCCACGGCGTCGATAGGGATCGAAGGCGGCAAGGCGTTGATCACCGCCTCCAGAACCGCCGCGATCTCCCGCTGCGAGTTGGCCGCCTCGGAGATCTCCAGCAGGAGGCGGTACTTCTCCTCGGCGGTCAGCGGAGCGGCGGTCAGCGCGGAATCCATGGAGGGAGATTCTGCACCAGAATCCGCGCGCGATCATGCCGCCACTGTGACTTCGTTCAGTTTTCCGTTCCCGCCCACTGACCGCCGCGCTCCGTACCCACCCACCGGTCGGCCTGGCTGGCCTTGTCGATGGCGGCTTCGACGTCGAAGAGAGCCTGCGGCGCGCAGTAGCAACCGCTGTCGTGCTTCACCCGGTGCGTCTTCCCCCGGATGGTGATCGAGGTGGTGGCGGAAGGGGAGTCGTGCATGTACCCCTTGCGGCAACGATCGCGCTGGCAGCTCGCGTAGGTGAAATCCCCGATGGAGAAATAACCGGCTTTCTCGAAGGTGGCGACGAGGCTCCGGATCTCCGCCTGCGGGATTCTCCGCGTGCGGTTCCCTTGCGTCTCGACGAACATCTTGCCGTGGTAGGAGACCTGTCCATCGCCGGTGATCCGGATCTGATAGACCGGACACTCGCCATAGCACATGCCTCTCTCCAGGGTGATGACGACTTGGCGGAGCTCGGCATCCGAGAGGGGAGACGCGGGCGGGGCCGCGCCGAGCAACGCGAGCAGGAAGAGAATCCGCAGCATGGGAAGCCTCCTTTCGTGTCCTCACCCGCTTAGACATGGAAGGGGGGCTGGAGAGTTCCCCTGAAGGATGCGTTGGAGTGGCAGAGGGCGGCTGACATAGAATCGCCGGGGCCTCGGTGTGATCCGGGCCGGTTTGGAGGAAACGAGATGGCGGTCAAGCATGTCTATGGGTTCGGCGGCGGTTCGGCGGAGGGGGAGGGGAGCCAGAAAGACCTCCTCGGCGGCAAGGGAGCGGGCCTCGCGGAGATGAGCCGGCTCGGCATTCCGGTGCCTCCGGGGTTCACCATTACGACGGAAGTCTGCGCCTGGTACCACCAGCACGGCGGCACGTATCCCGAGGGCCTGGAGCGCGAGGTGGCGGAACACCTCGCACGGGTGGAGGAGCTGAACGGCCAGCGCTTCGGCGATCCCGAGAACCCCCTGCTGGTCTCCGTGCGTTCCGGTGCCGCCCGCTCGATGCCGGGGATGATGGATACCGTCCTCA
>DATBGJ010000172.1:0-2028 GCA_036558045.1 Thermoanaerobaculia bacterium | reverse complement strand
GGTGAGCGGCCCGGATCGCATCACTGCCGGCCAAATCCGCGATCGTCCGCGCCACCTTGAGCACGCGGTCGAGGGCGCGGGCGGAGAGGCCGAGCCTCTCGAAGGCGCGGTCGAGCAGGGTGCGGCCCGCCGGATCGACGGCGCAGAAACGGCGGAGCTGCTCGGGCCCCATGGCGGCGTTGTTCGGGGTGGGCGTATTGAGGCCGAAGCGGTCGAGCTGGAGGGCGCGCGCCGCGGCGATGCGGCGGGCCACCGTCTCCGTGCTCTCGCCGGCCGAGGAGCGCAGCTCCTTGAGACTGACCGCCGGCACCTCGACGTGCAGGTCGATGCGGTCGAGGAGCGGACCCGAGACGCGGCCGCGGTAACGCTCGACCAGGGGCGGAGGACATCTGCACGAGTAGCGGGGATCCCCCAGGTGCCCGCACGGGCAGGGATTCATCGCGGCCAGAAGAGAGAAACGGGCCGGGAACAGGAGCCGGGCGCGGGCGCGCACCACGCTGACCGTCCCCTCCTCCAGTGGCTGGCGCAGGGCCTCCAGCGTGTCGCGCCGGAACTCCGGCAGCTCGTCGAGGAAGAGGACGCCGTTATGGGCCAGGCTCGCCTCTCCCGGCCGCGGATTGCTGCCGCCGCCGATCATGCCCGCCGTGCTGGTGCCGGTGTGCGGGCTGCGGAACGGCCGCTGTTGGAGAAGGCCCGCGGGAGGCTCTTCCGCCACCAGAGAATGGATCTTGGTGACGGCGATCGACTCCGCCAGCGTGAGCGGCGGCAGCAGGCCCGGCAATCGGCGGGCGAGCATCGTCTTGCCCGACCCCGGAGGCCCGATGAAGATCAGGTTGTGACCGCCGGCCGCCGCCACTTCCAGGGCGCGCTTCGCCGTCTCCTGTCCTCTCACCTCGGAGAGATCCGGCACGGAGCCGAAGCCGTTGCCGGAGAACGGCGGCGCGGGGGAGGGCGGCAGCGGACCGAGGCCGGTCAGGTGCTGGACGGCCTCGGCGAGGCCCTGCAGCCCAATGACCGGCACGGCCTCCAGCGCCGCCGCCTCGGCAGCGTTCGCCGCCGGCAGCAGGACCTCGCGCGCACCGAGCCGGTATCCGAGATCGGCGATGGCGAGGCCGCCGCGCACCGAGCGCACGGCGCCGTCGAGACCCAGCTCGCCCGAGATCAGCCGGCCGTCGAGCGCCTCCTGCGGGATCTGCTCGTAGGCCGCGAGCATCGCCAGCGCGATGGCGAGGTCGAGATGGTTGCCTTCCTTGCGCAGGTCGGCAGGCGCGAGATTGATGATGATGGACTTCGGCTCGAGGTCGAAGCCGCAATTCTTGATCGCGGCGCGTACCCTCTCGCGGCTCTCGCGGACCGCGGCATCAGCCAGGCCGACGATTTGGACCTGCGGGAGTCCATTGTGGACGTCGACTTCCACCTGGACCGGACGGGCTTCGATCCCCCATGGGGTTGCTGCTGTGGCGCGGGCTAGCATCAACCCGCATCAATCGAAGAATCACAGGGTTTCTTGCAAACCCTTATTCCAGGCGGGTTTCAAGACCCCCCTCCAGGCTCGGTTCGATATTTTTAGAACGGCCGAGAGCCAAATCCGCCGCTCCCGTGCTAGGCTTCCGTTAGAAATGACTTGAAGTCCAGGGAGGCCTCCATGGAAGAGAGCCGTGTACGCTGGGCGCTGCCGTTCCTGCTCGCGCTGTCGTTGATGACGTGGGGCTGCAACATGCCGCCGAGCGGCAGCTCCTCTACAGCCTCCGATTCCTCCACCTCCAGCGAAGCCGAGCGCACGCGCAAGATGGAGGAGAAGGCGGCCGAGATCGAGCGCCACGCGGAGGAGATCCGCAACATGCAGGGCACCGAGCAGGAGAAGATCGACGCCATGAATCGCCTGGAGGAAGAGCGGCGGGAGCTCAACGAGATGCAGGAGGGCCACTAGACCCAAAACAAGCGCATGAAGGGCGTCAGGGAGCGAGGAGTTGAATTTGTTCCGTGCCGGCGCGCTCTTGCGCTCGGTTTGCGCCCGTTGAGAGATTC
>DATBGJ010000171.1:0-2162 GCA_036558045.1 Thermoanaerobaculia bacterium | reverse complement strand
GAGGTCGCCTCATCCAGAATCAGAATGGGCGCGTTTTTGAGCAGCGCACGCGCGATCGCCAGGCGCTGCCGCTGGCCGCCCGAAAGGCGCACGCCCGCCTCGCCGATCACGGTGTCGTAGCCCTCCGGGAGCTGCATGATGAACTCGTCGGCGTACGCCGCGGCGGCGGCCTCGCGCACCCGCTCGAGCGGCAGGTCGGAGCGGCCATAGGCGATGTTGTTGCGGATCGTGTCGTTGAACAGCACCGTCTCCTGGGTGACGATGCCGATCAACGCCCGCAGGCTCTTGAGCTTCAGATCGCGGATGTCGACGCCGTCGATCGTCACCCGTCCCGCGGTCGGATCGAAGAAGCGCGGCAGCAGGTTGACGAACGTCGACTTGCCGGCGCCGGAGGGTCCCACCAGGGCCACGATCTCGCCGGCGCGGATGGGCAGCGAGACGTCGCGCAGCACCGGCCGGGTCTCGTAGGAGAAGGAGACCCGCTCGTAGGCGATCCCCTCGCGCACGGTGTCGACGTGGCGGGCTCCCGGACGCTCCTGGATGTCGTTGGGGATCTCCATCAGGCGCGACACCCGCTGGCCGGCGGCGGTCGCCTCCTGCAGGACGAGATTCACCTTGTTCAGCTTGCGGATCGGGTCGTAGAGCATCAGCAGAGTGGTGAGGAACTGCACCAGCTCCGGCGCCGAGAGGTCGCCGGCCCGGATCGCCTTGCCGGCGTAGATCAGCAGGCCGGCGCCGCCGATCACGGCCAGGGCTTCGACGACGGGGCCCGCGGAGTTTGCCAGCATCTGCGCCCAGAGGTTGACTCGCAGGTGGCGCCGGGTGGCCTCGCGGAAGCGGTGGTACTCGAATCCCTCCATGCCGAAGGCCTTCACCACGCGATGCCCGCGCACCCCTTCCGTCATCAGGCTGGCGAGGTCCGCCATCCGCTCCTGGCTGCGATGCGACGTGCGGCGCATCCCCTTGCCGAAGCGCACGATGGGGATCAGCAGCGCCGGGGCGAGGATGAGCGAGATCAGCGCCAGCTTGAAGTTGGTCGACAGCAGCAAGGCGAGGAGGGCGACCAGGGTGAAGGACTGCTGGAAGAGGTCCAGCAGCCGGTTGGAGACGGCGCTCTGCATCAGCGCCACGTCGTTGATGACGCGCGCCACCAGCTCTCCCGAAGGATGCTCGGAGTGGAAGCGGCTCGACTGCTCCAGGATGTGGCGGTAAAGGTCGTTGCGGATGTCGGTGGTCACCCCCAGGCCGATGTGCTGGAAGGCGTAGCCCGAGCCGAAGTCCGCCAGCGAGCGCAGCAGGAAGGCGAGCACGAAGAGGAGCGGCACGAAGTAGACCACGTTGTCGTGGTTCACTCCCAGGCGGCGCTTCAGGGACTCGTAGCTGCGGTCGATCTGGCGGGCGAGGTTGAGCCGCTTCTTGAGATCGGCCAGCAAGCCGGGCTGCGGCCGCTTCTCGGGGCGCGGCGCCGGAGCCGTCGAGGTCAGCACTCCCAGCGGTCCGGGAACGTCGCCGCCGGCGAGGAGCACCTCGCCGAAGATCGGCTTGATCAGGGCCGCGGCGCTCGCCGTGGCGGCCGCGTAGACGACGATGCCGGCGGCGGCCAGCATGGCCCAGCCGGCATAGCCGCGCAGGTAGCGCCAGAGGAAGGACGACATCTTCAATTCCTGGCCGCCTCCGCCAGCATCGCCGCGACCTCCGCCGCCGCGCGGCCCGTGGCTCCGCCTTCGCCCAGCCGCTCGCGCAATTCGGCGAGACCCGCTCGCATCTCGTTCCTCGCCGCGGCGTCGGTGAGCAGCCGCGCGGCTTCCGCGGCGATCCGCTCCGGATTCGCGTCGCCCTGGATCAGCTCGGGCACGACTCTCTTACCTAGTACGAGATTGACCAGGCTGACGTCGCGCAGGCGCACCATGAGCTTCGCGAAAACGTAGGTCCAGCTCGCCAGCCGGTAGACCATGACCATCGGGGTCCCGAGCAGGCCCACCTCCAGCGTCGCGGTGCCCGAGGCGCAGAGGGCGAGGTGGGAGTCGGCGATGGCGCGGAAACGGTCTTCGGCCACGATGCGCACCGGCAGGCCCGAGAGCTCGACGTGATCTTCCAGGACCTCGCGCGCGATGGTCGGCGCCTGGACGATGTGCGCCTCGACGGGAAGCTCGGCGGCCAGC